>SYFR01000061.1 GCA_005800325.1 Myxococcales bacterium
AACGGCGAGATGTAGGTCGCGCCGGCCTTGGCGGCGAGCAGCGCCTGCGGAGCCGAGAAGCAGAGCGTGACGTTGGTCTTGATCCCCTCGCCGCCGAAGATCTTCACGGCCTTGAGCCCCTCGGCGATGAGCGGCACCTTGACGACCACGTTGGGGTGGATCGCGGCGAGCTCGCGCCCCTCCCGCAGGATCCCGTCCCGGTCCGTCGCGAGCACCTCGGCCGAGATGGGCCCGTCGACGATCTCGCAAATCTCGGCGATCGCGCGCTTCGTCGGCTTGCCGGCCTTGGCGAGCAGCGAGGGGTTGGTCGTGACGCCGTCGATGGCGCCCATCGCCAGCGCCTCGCGGATCTCTTGGATGTCGCCCGAGTCGATGAAGAGCTTCATGGTCGTGCTTCTGTGCCTTCCGGGGTGCTCTTTACACCATCGGCGCGCGGTGGCGAGCCGGAGCGACGAACATCTGCGTGCGGTGCCCAGGGCGAGACGAACATCTGCGTGCGGTGCCCAGGGCGAGACGAACAGACGCACCGCCTGCTCGCCCACCGACGCAGGCTCACTCTTACGCTGGCGGCGCCGAGGGGATCGCGCAGCGACCGCGCCCGCGTTCTGCCATGATGCGCCGACGCCGCGACGACGATGACCACGGACGGCCCAACCGACGAGCCCTCGCTGGAGCGAGACGGAGGCGACGGGGCCGGCCTCTCGCGACTCGCGCGGACGTTCGCGGTGCTCGCCCTCGGCACCGTCGGCGTGACGGCGCTCGGAGCCGCGGTGTTTCTCTACGCGCTTCACGGGCGCGGCGAGCCGCGAGCGACGGCGTGGGCCTTGGCCTGTTCGTGCGCGGCGCTCGCCGCGGCGGTGACCCTCGTGCTCGTTTGGCGTCGCGGTGTGCGTGCGGGCGACGGGCCGCTCGACGTGAGGCAGACGTTCCTCTTCGGGCTCGTGCTGCTGTTCGCGCTCGCGCGGCTCGATCAGCTTCGCATCGCAGGCGCGGGACGCCGCATCGTGTCCGAGCCGGAAGCGCGCGCGTTCGCCGAGGGTCTCGAGGCCGCACTCGACTTCGAGACGCTGCGAAAGCCGCCACGAGGCACGCGCGTCGAGCTGCGCGCGCACGAGGGGCTCTACTGCGTCGAGGCGCCGACGCGGCACACGCTGACGGTGGCCGCGACGTTCGTCGCGATGGACGAGTCTTCCAAGCCTCACGCAGAGCTGCACTGCTTGCAGGCCCGGAGCGCGACCGAGCTGCTCGCGCGCCTCCGCGAGCTCGTTCACCGGCGCGCGGTGGCGCTCCCGATGCGCCTCGAGCTCTTCGAGACGCGGGCCGAGCTCCCCGCCGAGCTCGTCCCGCTCGAGCGGCTCGCGTTTCGCCCGGGCACGGACGGCGCCTGCGCGGGCCGGCACTGCTTCTTGCCCGCGCAGCTCGTCGCCCATCGCCTCTTCGCGAGCGAGCGCCTTCATGGCGTGACGCTGCCGACGCCTCCCCTCGCGGTCGATTCGCTCGCGCGCCGCCTCCGCGTCGACGAGCCGATCGTGCGCGTCACGCTGCGCGCCTTCGCGATCGACGCCACGGGCAAGGTCACGGCCGCGGCGCCGTGAACGCGCGGGCGCGGGCGGGGCCGGCGAGCGCCGTAAGCGCGCGGACGGGGCCGGCGAGCGCCGTAAACGCGCGGGCTGGCAACACACGAGCGCCTACGACGAGCGCCTACGCGAGCGCCTTCGAGGCTTGCCAAGGGGAGGCCCCGTCGCTAAATGCTGCCGCCTTTCCCCGCGAGCCCCCCCCCCCGCGAGCCACCGTGTCCGAACGAGAGCCTGACTACGCCCGCGCGCTCGACGCGCTCGACTGGGCGACCTCCTGCGCCGAGGGCCGTGCGGAGCCGCCGCTCGAGGTCGTCCCGACCCCGGACGACTACGTGGCCGCGGCCGCGCGCTCGGTCGCCGATCTTCGTCTGCGCCTCGATCGCATCATGATGGCCGACGACGCCGAGGCGGGGCTCGACGCCTTGCTCGAGTGCGGCGCGCTCGAGGCGCTGTTGCCGCCGGTCGCCAGGATGGTGGGCTTCAGCGACGGGGAGTGGCGCCACAAGGACGTGTGGAAGCACACGAAGCAGGTCGTGCGGCAGGCCACGCCGAAGCTCGAGGTCCGCTGGGCCGCGCTGCTGCACGACATCGGCAAGGTGAAGACGCGCACCATCACGCCGGACGGCCAGGTGCATTTCTTCGGTCACGCCGAGGTCGGGGCGCGCATGTTCGACAAGCTCCAGAAGCGCATCGTGCTGTTTCTGCCCGAGAGCGCGCTCGAGCGGGAGATCCGCTTTCTCATCCTGCACCACCTGCGCGCGAGCCAGTACTCGTCGACCTGGACCGACAGCGCGGTGCGCCGATTCGCCCGCGAAATGGGGGAATATCTCGAGGATCTGTTCTGCCTGTCGCGCGCCGACATCACGACGAAGCGCCCCGAGCGCAAGCGCAAGGGCACGAAGCAGATCGACGATCTCATGGCCCGCGTGTCCACACTCGCCGCCGACGACGCCGAGCGGCCGCTACTGCCGACCGGGCTCGGCACGGCGCTCATGGAGGGGTTCGGGCTCCCGCCGAGCAAGCGCATCGGCGACATCAAGCGCAACGTCGAGAGCGCGGTGAAGGCGGGCCTCGTCGAGCCGTACCTCGAGAGCGAAGCCTACATCGCGTTTCTCCGCGAGCACCCTGCCCTGCTCGAGCCGTGACGCGGCAGCTGCCCAGTCCCCGCAAGGCCGGCGCAGCGACTGCACAGCTCGAGCTTCGGATGAACGGCTGGGGCGGTGCGCGGCGTGGCGCCGGCGCGCCGAAGAAGCGTCTCGTGGCCGGTGCGAGGCGCGTCGGACACCTGAGTCGGCCGCGCCAGTCGAGGCACCACCCGGTGCACGTGACGTTGCGGGTGGGAGCGGGCCTTCCGAGCCTGCGTCACCGGCGCTTGCGGAGTACGGTGTTTCGCGCCTTCGGGGCAGGCGCCGAGCGCTTCGGGTTCCGGCTCGTGCACCTCAGCGTGCAGTCGAACCACCTGCACCTCGTCGTCGAGGCGAACGACCGGCGGGCGCTCACTCGCGGCATGCAGGGCCTCGCCATTCGCGTCGCCAAGGCCATCAATCGGCGACTCGCGCGGCGCGGCAAGGTGTTCGCCGATCGCTATCATGCGCGCGCGCTCCGCTCGCCCCGTGAGGTGCGGCATGCGCTGCGCTACGTGTTACTGAATGCGCAGCGTCACGGCGTCGGCGGCGGGGCAATGGAGGCAGAGCGTCACGGCGTCGGCGGCGGGGTGGGAGCGGCGCTGCGTCACGGCGGCAGCGGGGCGAGGGAGGCCGCGGGGCGAGCGCCTGCTGGCCAATCGCGACCGTGGCTCGACCCCTCCTCTCTTGGCCAATCGCTGCCGTGGCTCGACCCCTGCTCCTCCGCCGCGCGGCTCGGCGGCTGGGGCACGGGCGATCTTCGCGGGCGGCGAGCTCCCGCACGAGCTGATTGGCAAAGATGGCTGCGCGATCGGCGCGCGGCCGAAGAGCTGGCTGCTCGGCGTCGCGTGGCGCCGGGCCGGGCCACTCGACCCGCGGCGGTAGGCGCGGTGACGCCGGCTGGATGCGCCGTTCGCTCCTCTACCACCAACCGGAGCGCCGTCGGGCGCCATGAGTGCCAGCGCACCCTCGCCAACCGATTGGTCACCAGCGACGCACTCTTCAGCTGCGCGTCGCTCGCGCAGCTACGCCGCAGCGCCGCGGGTCATCGGCAGCGCCCACGCAAGGGCCGAGGTGAGCCGCTCGCGCAGCTACGCGCTCTTGAGCTGCGCGTCGCACTCGAGGCAGCGCCGCGGGACGCTCGCGCGGTGATACGCGACGCCGCAGCGCGCGCAGAGGCGCACGTCCTTTTCGATGGTGAGCGGCTTCTTCGTCGCTCGGCACTTGGAGCTCGTCACCTGCGGAGGCTCGGCGGCGATGCGCTTCTTCGTGTCGACGTCGCCGAGGCCGCGCACCTGTTCGTCGCTCAGCGTGACGCGCTTCGGGATCCGCCGCAGGGCCTCGCGCGCGACGTGGGCAGCGGCGCCGCGATGCGCCGGCAAGCTCAGCACGAGCGGCCCCTCTTTCGTCGCGAGTCTCAGCTCGCCGTCCGTGAGGCTCACGCTCGCGATCTCGTACCAGGCCGTTCGCTGGGCGCGACCCGCGACCACGATCGAGACGCCGAGCTCGCCGACGTGCACCACCTGGCCGTGCGGTCCGAGCAGGCTCGCGACCCCGATGGCGAGAACTCCGAGCACGATGACGTAGATCGCATAAGCATAGAGCGGGCGACCTTCGAGCATGAGGAGCGCGTAGACGCCAGCGCCGAGGGCGACGGCGCCGAGCGAGCTGACGACGGCGCCCAAGTAGGCGCGCCCGGTCGCGAGCGGCTCGTGCACGACCTCGATGAACGCGTGGTCGAGCCGGCGCAAGAGCTTGCCGTCGGTGTCGTCGCCACCGGACGCGCTCGTGCCGCTCGCTGCCGCCTTCGACGTCTTCGACTCGCCCTTCACGTCTGCGTTGCTCGTCGCCATGAGGCGCGTTCTTTAGGCGATCGCTCCTTCCGCGGGAAGGCGCACGGGAATATGTCAGGGCCGGCGCACCCTCGGACAGATCGCTCTTTGTGGTTTTGTGTGCGGTTGTACGCACTTTGTCTGACCAAGTCGACCGCCGGCAAGTTGGTCTCGATCGACGGCAAGACCGTGCGCGGCGCGTTTGCCGGGGAAGACGGCTCAGGCGCGCCGCACCTCGTCAACGCATGGGTGAGCGAGAACGCGCTGGGTGCTCGGGCAGTATGCCACCGACGTCAAGAGCAACGAGATCACCGCGATCCCCGAGTTGCTCAAGCTGCTCGACATCGAGGGAGCCGTCGTCAGCATCGATGCGATGGGGTGCCAAAAGAGCATCGCGAACACGATCCGCCAGCGAGGCGCCGAGTACGTGTTCGGCCTAAAGAGCACTCGGCCACACTGCCGGCCGTGGCGAGCGAGGTCGATGCCCTCGACCGCCTCCGAGCACGGAGCACCGGCTACCCGAGCCCGAACCGGGGCCGATCCCCCGCTGTCCACGGAGCTGCTCCATCTTTGGATGCGCCGGCCCTGGGGTTCCGCTACCTCGGTATCGGCCGCAGCGCGTGACGGCGACGACGTGGGCGGCTCGCGGCGCGCGCCATCGGCGGGGCTCGGGCAGCGGCCTTCCGCCAGCCGCCATGCGCGCGGCTTCCACGCTTGAATCTGCGCGGAGTCGTGAGCTAGTGTTGCGGGGATCGCCGTTCGCTCAGGGGATCCCCACCAGCGGAGCTCCAGCGACGCGCGCCGTGGAGGGCTCCTCATGCGTCAGCGTGCTTCGTCTTCGACCACCGACCCGACCGCTCCGACCGCTCCCACCGCCAGGGCCCGCTCCGAGCGCGTAACCTCACACGCCGCGCCGCGCCCTGTG
>SYFR01000062.1 GCA_005800325.1 Myxococcales bacterium
GCCGATGATTTCGCCGATCCCGGGCGCGAGCACGTCCATCGCCGCGACGGTCTTCTCGTCGTCGTTGAGCCGCATGTAGAAGGCCTTGATCTCGGCCGGATAGTTCATGACGACGACCGGGCGCGCGAAGTGCTCTTCGGTCAAGAAGCGCTCGTGCTCCGTCTGCAAGTCGAGGCCCCACTTGACCGGGAACTCGAACTTCTTGCCGCATTTTTCGAGGATCGAGACGGCGTCTGAATAGTCGACGCGCGCGAAGCGGGCCTCGGCGAGCTTCTCGAGCCGCTCGATGGCGGTCTTGTCCACGCGCTCGACGAAGAAGGCCATGTCGTCGGGGCGCTCGGTGAGCACGGCGCGGAATACATACTTGAGGAAGTCTTCGGCGAGATCGGCGTCGGCGCTCAGATCGGCGAACGCTATTTCGGGCTCGACCATCCAGAACTCGGCCAGGTGGCGCGTGGTGTTACTGTTCTCGGCGCGAAAGGTGGGCCCGAAGGTGTAGACCTTCGAGAGCGCGAGGCAGTAGGCCTCGACCGCGAGCTGCCCCGAGACGGTGAGGAACGTCTCGCGCCCGAAGAAGTCGCGCGAATAGTCCACGCGCCCGTCCTCGGTGCGCGGCAGGTTCGTGGCATCGAGGGTCGAGACGCGAAACATCTGGCCCGCGCCCTCGCAGTCGTTCGCCGTGATGATGGGCGTGTTGACCCACTGAAAGCCGTGCTCGTGGAAGTAGTGGTGGATCGCGTGGGCGATCGTCTGGCGCACGCGGCTCACGGCGCCGAAGGTGTTCGTGCGCGGGCGAAGGTGGGCGACCTCGCGCAGGTACTCGAGGCTGTGGGCCTTCGGTTGGATGGGATAGGTCTCGGGGTCGTCGACGCCGCCGATGAGCTCGACCTCCGAGGCCTGAACCTCGAACGCCTGCCCTTTGCCTTGCGAGCGCACGAGCGTGCCGGTGCACGTGACCGCGCAGCCCGCGGTGAGCTTGGCGACGACCGCGGCGTAGTTGTCGAGCGTGTTCGGCGCGACGACCTGGATCGGCGCGAAGCAGGAGCCGTCGGTGACGTGGACGAACGAGAGCCCGGCCTTCGAGTCGCGGCGCGTGCGCACCCAGCCGCGCACGGTGACCGCCGTGCCCTCGCCGCCCGCGCCCGAGAGCGCCTCTTTCACCGTGACGAGCGGCATCGCTACTTCTTGCCGATTTCGAGAAGCTCGACGTCGAACACGAGCTCGCCCGCCGGGGCACCAGGGCGCTTGGGCGTCGCCCCGTAGGCGAGCTCGGCGGGGATCCAGAAGCGGATCTTCTCGCCCTCGACCATGAGCTGCACGCCCTCGGTCCAGCCCTTGATGACGCCGTCGAGCGGGAAGGTCGCGGGCTTTCCGCGCATCACCGAGCTGTCGAACATTTTTCCGTCTTTGGACCAGCCCGAATAGTGCACGGTCACCTTGTCGGTCGCGCTCGGGTGGGTCTTGCCCTTGCCCTTCGTGAGGGTGCGATAGACCAGGCCGCTCTTCGTCTTTTTCGCGGATTTCGGGGGCTTCGCGAGATCTTCGGGCACGGGCGGCGGCTCGGCGCCCTTCTGGATCTCGAGCAGCTCGACGTCGAAGGTGAGGTTGCCCGCGGGCGCGCCCATGCGGGGGCTCTGGCCGTAGGCGAGGTCGGCGGGGATCCAGAAGCGGCGCTTCTCTCCGGCCACCATGAGCTGCAGTCCCTCGGTCCAGCCCTTGATGACGCCGTTGACCGGGAACTCCGCGGGCGCGTTGCGGGCGACCGAGCTGTCGAACATTTTTCCGTCGGTGGTCCAGCCCGTGTAGTGCACCTTCACGGAGTCGTGCGCGCGCGGTTTTTCCGTGCCTTTGCCGGCGGTCAGCACCTTGGTGACGAGGCCGCTCGCTTCTTTCTTCGCGTCGGCGGGCGGAGCGGCAACGTCGCTGGGTGCGGGGATCGGGGCGGGCATCGCCGCGGCCGCGGCGGTCGGAAGTGCGGCGGTCGCCAGAGCGGCGGTCGGCGCCCCCGTCGACGCCCCGCTTTGCAGGGCCGCGTTCGACGTGGGTGCGCTCGGGCTCGAGTCCTTCTTGGGCTCTTGCGTCGGAGTGCTGCAGCCAGAGAGGCCCACGCTCGCAGCCGCGAGGAGCCAAGTCGCAACGGTCGTTTTCATGGCGGCGGACTATGCAGCAAGACGCCGCGATGTGCCAGCGTGGGGCTCGTGAGGTCTGGCGAGTGCTCGTGACGAGAGGCCGACGCCTGCGTGAACGCGCCTCGACCCGAGAGTTCAGGAGAGGCGCCAGGTGGCGAGCAGCGTGACCGCGAGGTTGTTCGCGGCGTGCAGGAGGATCGGCGCGGCGAGCGAGCCCGTGCGAAGGCGGGCCCAGCCGAACACGAGCCCGAGTGCTCCCGGGGCGAGCGCTCCGACGCCGTGGCTCGGCACGTGGAACAGCGCGAAGAGCGCGGAGCTCGCGAGCAGCGCGCGACTCGGGGTCATCGTCGTGGCGAGCCCCGGCAGGAGCAGCCCGCGGAACAACACCTCTTCGGAGAGCGGGGCTACGACGACGGCGACCGCGATGACGAGGGCGCGACCCGTGGGGCCGTGCGCCCCGGCGAGCAAGGCATCGAGGCCGCCTTCGCGCGCGGTTCGCAGCTCGGGAAGGAGCGACCAGAGGGCCGCCATCAGCACCGCGAGACGAACGACGCCGGCGAGCGCATAGAACGCGGCGAGGGCGCTGGCGTGGCCGGTGCCGATGCGCTCGCCCACGCAGAGGTCGAGCTCTCCCTTCGCGAGCTGCATGGCGACGAGTCCGAGCACGAGCATGGTCGCGCCCTGGGCCAACGCGCCGAGGAGCGCGCCGCCGATCGTCCAGCCGCCGAGCCAGTGGCACGTCGCCTCGGCCACGCCGAGGCCGACGACGGGGCCGGCGACGAGCGGCACGATCACGAGCCCCCAGCGAAGCTTGCGGCTGTCGTCGCTCGCGCGCGACCGTAGCCACAGCGCGGCGGTCACGGTGCAGCCGAGCGTGACGGGGGCCAACACTTGCCGCGCCGCCTCGAGCCACACGCCGTCGCACATGGAGCCGTGTTGCGGGGCGAACGGCGACGACTCGGGGCCGAGCGCCCTCGCTGTCGCGGGCGCTGTCTCGGCGAGCGGCTGCCCGTAGGCGAACGCCAAGATCGCCGCCGCTGCGATGAGCGTGTCGACGAGCGCGAGCGCGAACAAGCGCAAGGCCCAGGCGTCGTGAGCGGCGAGCTCCGCACCCGGGCCTCGGTGCGTACGCGCGGAGCGGTGCGCCCTGGCCGTGAGCCACCAGGTGAGGGGCAAGAGCAGAACGGGGACGTACACCCCGAGCACGAAGTGAAAGCTACGTTCTGCCTCGAGGGTGGCGGTGTCGTGCGCGCCCGACATGCGGCCCTGATCCAGCGCATCGTACATCGGCGTGGTCTCGAAGTCCGATTCGGGGTCCGCGTGACTAGAGCCTCGTTGGGGTGTGCTGCACGCCGCGTTCCGGCGCGTCCCCGCCGCGATCGTCGTCAGCGCTCGGCCGCGGCGCGGAGCGGCTTGCCCGCGGACGTGCAAGAGCGAGCGAGAGCCGTGCGCCGCGAGATCACGAAGTTGGCCCCGTAGACGCGCGAGCCGCACCCTGCGCTTCATGCACTGGTCGCGAATTATCCCGGGTTTTGCGGCGTTTTCGCTGTTTGGCTGCGCCGAGCTCGGCCAGCTGTTCCGGCCGAACCCGCACGTCATCGCCGAGGAGCCTCGCGCCGCTCGCGCCGCCATGGCGCCGCCGCCGGTCATCGACGCGCCGGGGCCCCGCGTGCTCGAGATCCCCGGGGACTACGTCGCTTATCGGCTCACGGGCGAGGCGCTCGCGCGCCCGGCGACGATGACGATGCGCCTCGTCGCATGGCGGCCGGACACGCAGACGCTCGATCTCACGATCGACGAGATCGGCGCGACCGATCGCTTTCGCTTGGTGATCGACGGCGGAGGAAGCGCGCGCGCCGCGATTCGCCATGTCGCGCGCATCGACGGCCAGCGGCTCCTCACCGTGCCGGTCGCGTTGCTCGAGGAGCGACTGCACGAGCTCATGCCGGTCGCCGACGAGAACGAGGGCGTCGTCGGTAGCACGGGAGTGATCGTCGACGTCAACGGTTGGTCCATCGGCTGCGTTCGCACGGACTATCGCGTTCGTGTTGGCGCGCATCGGGGCGTCATGACGCTGCTAGCGGCCGAGGGGTTTCCGTTTCGGCACGTGGGCGGCAAGATCGCGAGCGACGACGGGCGGCTCCTCTACAAGGCGGAAATCGTCGACGCCGGCAACGTCGTGGTCGACGGGCCGGAGCTCGCGGCGAGCCCGGTGGACGACGGGGTCGAGGGGCTCGAGTAGGCGGCGGCCGGCGAGCGGCGGGCGGCCGCGCGCGACCTCGTCATGCTCAGTGACGATGTGACGACTCGCGACGCTCGCGGGGGCTCGGCTCAGGGCGAGGGGCTCGCCTCGGACGGGATCGGGCTCGGTTCGTCCGTCTCGCGCAGCACGAGCACGTAGCCTAGGCCCGCGACGTATTGCCTCTCGTCCTCGAGCGCGGCGCGGGTGAGCGGACGCTCGTCGAGCCAGCAGGGCGGAAACGACAGCCGCAGCGTCTTGTTTTTCAAGCGGCAGGAGAAGCGCGGCAGCTCGGCGTCGCGGCTGCGGTTCAGACTCGTTGCGATGCGAAATACGACGGCCAGCTCGCGCGCGTCCTCGAGGCGGCTCGGCTCGATCTCGTCGAACGCCTCGCGGTGCAGCTTGCGGCGGTGTGCGAGGATGATGGCGCCGAGGAGCTGCTGCTCTCCGCTCGAGAACCCCGCCAAATACGAGTTCGCGACCAGATAGGCGCTGTGCCGGTGGTAGCCGGTGTGGTTGATCGACAGACCGATCTCGAAGAGGCGAGAGGCCCAGTGCAGGAGCTGGCGCGCCGCTGCGGGATCGATCGCGCGCTCCCGCGGGCCACCGTCGCGGACCACGCCGTCGAACAGCGCGAGCGCGGTGCGTTCGACGCGCGCGGCGTGCTCGGAGTCGACGTGATAGTGCGCCTCGACGGTCGCGATGGTGCGCTCGCGGACGTCCTCGTCGTGGATGCGGCCGAGGAGATCGGCGAGCGCGCCTTCGCGGAGGGCGCCCGGCGAGGTGGCGAGGTGCTCGATGCCGAACCGTTCGAACAGCGCGCACAGGATGGCGACGCCGCCGGCGAACACGGGCTTGCGGTCGGCCGGCAAGCCCGGGAGCTCGAGCGCAGTGAGCTCCCCCGCGGCGAGCAGCGCCTTCTTCAGCCGCTGGAGGCTCTTGGCGGAGAGCCCCTCGTCGCACCAACCGTTGGCGCGGACCACCTCGCGCGCGGCGTGCACCGTCCCCGAACAGCCGATCGCTTGCGTGTAACCGAGGCCTTTATAGCGGCGGAGCAGCGGCGCGAGCTCGAGCTCGGCGGCAAGCTCGGCGTCGCGAAATCGCGCGCTATCCATGGCGCCCGTCGGAAAAAACCGCTTCGTGTAGCTCACGCAGCCCATAAAGAGGCTGTCGGCCTCGAGGATCTCGCTGCGCTCGCCGATGATGAGCTCCGTGCTGCCGCCGCCGATGTCGATGACGAGGCGCCGGCCTTGGTGCGGCGCGGCCTGCGTGACGCCGAGATAGATGAGCCGCGCCTCTTCGCGACCCGACACCACCTCGATGGGGTAGCCGAGCGCGAGGGTCGCGCGCGAGAGGAACGAGGCGGCGTTCCGTGCTTGTCGCAGCGTGTTCGTGCCGACGACGCGCACGCAGCTCCTCGGCATCGGAGTCAGGCGTTGCCCGAAGCGGCGCAGGCACTCGAGCGCGCGCTCGGCCGCTTCTTCGCCGAGGTCCTGCTGCTCGTCGAGCCCTGCCGCGAGGTTCACCCGCTCGCGGAGGCGATCGACGATCCGTGGCTCGCCGCCCTGAAGGCGCACGATCAACAGGTGAAAGCTGTGCGAGCCGAGATCGATCGCCGCCGCAAATTCCGGCGACGTTCCCGCCGTCGCGCCGGCGGCCGAAGCGTCTCGTTCGTGGGAGGCCATGGGCGAGGGGCGGTCGGCAGCTAGCATGGTTCCATCGAGCGGGGTAGCGAGGGGCGCCGCCGCGCGCAGTCCCTACGAAAGTATTTCGCGCGGCTGCACTATTTTTCCCGCGCGGCGCGGCTTCTCAGGCGGCGCGCGCCTCGTTGCCAGCGATTCGTCCACGCGCGCGAGGCACGCTGGTGAAAGCCCCTCTACCGCCCGAACACGACGGGCGTTTCGTCCACGCGCGCGAGGCACGCCATTCCTCGGTGGTGCGAAACGCGCGTTCCCCGTGGATTCGTCCACGCCCGCGAGGCACGCTGCTTGCTTATCCGCCGCTTTCGACATGCGCACCGCTCGGGCTCCTGCGTGGTTTGCACTCATCGTTTCCGTGTGCGCCGTGGGCTGCGAGGAAGAGACGGGATCGCGAAGCACCTGCGCAGGGCCCAGCGGTTCGACTGCCGTCAGCAGCGGCGCGAGCTCTGGAGGGGCAACGTCGAGCGGCGGCGGCGATGGCGGCGCAATCGGCGAGGGTGGCGCCGGTGGCATGGGAGCCGCCAATGGCGCGGGCGGGAGCATCGAGCCGCCGGACTCGGCATGCCTTGGCGACTTCGCTTTTCGCGCCGCAGGCGCATCGTTTGTTTCACCAACGCCGAAAGATCTGGCGCTCACCTTCAGCAAGCTCGCCTACGACCCGACGCTGGAGCATCCCATCACCGTGGTGCTCCTCGCGACCAACCCATCCAAGGCGACCGTGGCCGCGTCGCCCTCGCTGCTGATGGACACCAAAGAGGAGTTCATCGCCGGGTTGGAGCCGGTCTTCACCAAAGCCACGATTCAAGCGGGGAGGTTCTTCAGCGCGATGCCGCAGAGCAAGGGCTTTGTGCGCATCCGCGGCAGCGCGGGCGGTCTCGATCTGCAGCTCGGCAACATGACCCTCGATGCCACAACTTCGAACGACTGCGGCCAAGCCTTCGTGTCGATCGTGACGACCGTGGCGGCTTCCGAGCGCAGCAAGACCCTCGTCGTCGACGGCGAGTCGACGACCGTCGGCGCGCTTGCCGGCGGTGATGCTGGCAGCGACTTCGATCTTGGCATGCTCTTTCTCGCCGAGACCGTCTCGTTCAACTTCGGCAGCCTTTGAACCCACGGGAGAACCGCGCCGTGACCACCCCGGCAAAACTGAGTTTCAACGGCATCGCCATTCGGTTGCTGGCGACCTTCCTCGTGACGCTGGTGGCAGGCGGCGCGTGCTTGGTCCCCAGCGACGAGGAGGAGACGCCGTTCGACTGCAGCAGGCCGCACGCGGGCTGTCCGTGCCCGACGGACGGCGCCGAGATCGAATGCAGCGAGCAGGTCGGCGAGTCGTCGTTGGGACAGGTGGTGTGTGGCAACGGTCGCGCGGTTTGCGTTAGCGGCACATGGAGCCTGTGCGAGATCTCCGACACCGTGACGCTGAAGCCAAACTCTCAGCTGGCGACGCTGGGCCTGCCGGTGAGCTGCCCCAACCCTTGCGATAAGAACTGTTTCTCGTTCAACGACGATCCCCAAGGCGAAGAGAAGAACGGCGTGGGGATCGTCGAGGGCAAGACCGGCCTCACGCTGCCTGGTGCCCTCGAGGGAGTGCCCAACAATTGCAAAGGCGGCAAGTCGGGCACCTGCGCGCACACCATCTGCGAGGCCGGCGGGCCGCTCGCGGCCGAGTGCGATGCGGTGACCACCCCTGTTCCCGCCGTGCCCGTGACCGAAGTCGTCTTCAGCGAGGACTTCAAGAACAATTCGAAGGGCTGGACGCTCGGGCCCGAGTGGGCCATCGGCCCAGCGAAGAGCTCATCGGGGCACGCGTACGGCAATGCGGATCCGGCGAACGACACCACCCCGACCGCCGACAAGGGCGTGGCTGGCGTGGTCATCGGCGGCAACGCCTCGATCGCGTTGCCGCTGCACGACTACTACTGGCTCACGAGCCCGGCCATCAACACCCAGAAGTACAATCAGAACGTCACGCTGAGCTTCAAACGCTGGCTCAACAGCGACTATCCGCCCTACATGAACGACCGCATCGAGGTGTTCAATGGCGCGGCGTGGATCGCCATCTGGAACGGCTTTCCAACCGACCCCTCGTGGCAAACGCTAACGTACGACGTGACCTCGTACGCCAACGCGAACTTCCGCGTTCGCTTCGGCTTCAACATCACCAGCTCTGGCGTCTCCAAGGTGTCGTCGTGGAACCTCGATGACGTCCAGGTCAACGGCACCTACCTGAAAGCCGACAACGTCGCGACCGGCGGAAGCTGCGTGACGCAAGTCTGCAAAGTCTCCCCGACTTGCTGCACCACCGCGTGGACGTGGGACTGCGCCGCCAAGGTGAAGAGCGTCTGCAATGTGACCTGCGCTTGCATCACCGCCGGGGAGTTCGTTGGTTGCTACAAAGATGCCTTCGACCACGACGGCGACAGCTACACGGGGCTCGACGGCGACTGCGCGGATTGTGACCCGACGATCAACGCCGGTGCCTACGACTTTGCCAATAACGGCATCGACGACGATTGCAACGGCACGCAGGACGACGAGCCCGCCAAGTGCGATAAGAACTTGCCCTTGAGCTCGCTCGATCCCATCGAACACGCGCGTGCGATCGACCTCTGTCGCACAGGCGTTGCCAACGCGACGGGCGCGAAGAAGACGTGGGGCGTGCTGCCCGACTCCCATCTCGCGCAGGCCGACGCAGTGAAGCAGCCGGCGGTCAACTCGTACGGGCTGACCGCGCAGTTCGGAACCAACAACGCGCCGATCAATGGGGCGCGGATGGCGGCCTATTCATCGGGCACGGCGCGCGCGCCCGGCGACCCGAACTACATCAACCCCAACGGCGGCGGCTACAACCACGGCACCACCTGCAAGTACCCGCCTGGATTCCCGAAGAACAAGGTGGGCTGCCAGAACGCGTTTGGCGGGGCGAACGACTCGAGCGGCCTATGGCTGAAGATCCGCACGCCGACCAACGCCAAGTCGTTCTCTTACAACTTCAACTTTTTCGCGGCGGAGTATCCCGAGTGGGTGTGCACTTCGTATAACGATCACTACGTCGCGTTGCTCGGAAGCACCGGCTTCAACGGCAACATCTCATTCGACGCCAACAACAACCCGGTGAGCGTCAACGTCGCGTTCTTCACCGTTCCTGGTTGCCCGACCTGCACCCATAAGGTCCTCACCAATACCGGGTTCGACGGGAAGTGTGACGGACAGACCTGTGGCGGCTCGACCAATTGGCTCCAAACCCAAGCGCCAATCAAGTCGGGCGAGACCATCACCATGCATTTCTCCACATGGGACGCTGGCGACCATGCTTGGGATGCCACCGTGCTGGTCGACAACTGGATCTGGTCACCGCAAGACGCGACGGTGAAGACCATTGTGTTACCGCCGCCGCCCGTCATCAAGTATTCGCCCGGCACCTTCGTGCGTGACTACGACGCGACCGGCATGTGTCCGGCAGGTACGACGCTGCGGTGGTCGAATTGGTCGTGGACCACGGCGACGCCGAGCACCTCGCAGATCACCTTCACCGTTCAAGCCGCAGCGAGCAAGGCGGGGCTCGGCGTCGCGCCAAAGGATGCCATCAACTTCACCAACCCGCCTGGGCCGGTGATTCTCGCCGGCACGCCGGTGGTCGCGAAGGTTGGCACCACCAAAGGCGCTGCCAACGTCGATACGACCCTCAAGGACAAGGGGCGCGATCGGGCGTCGCTCTTTTTGCGGGTGACATCGAACCTGACGCCCTCGGTCGACCTGCTGGCCGCGCCGACGCTCCTCGGCTGGAACATGCAATTCAACTGCCTCGACGACGACTGATGAGCTCCTTCCGACGATTGATCCCATGGGCCACCGTTGCGTTGGCGGTGGCCGCGTGCACCGAAGACCCACCCGGGCCGTCGCCGCTAGGAACGAACAGCGGCACGACCACAGCGACGGGCACGAGCAGCAGCGCGAGCAGCGGCGGGGCGAGCAGCGGCGGGGCGAGCGGCGCAACCAGCAGCGCCGGCGCAACCAGCAGCGGCGGCGGCGCAGCCGGGGGCAGCGCGGCAGGAGGCATGGGGGGTACGCCCAGGGTCGGCGCCGGCGGAGAGGGGCCGTGCCTCACGTGTGCGCAGTACGTCGCGACCTGCTGGTCCAGCGCTTGTCCAAGCAAGGAGGAATTGTGTGTGGCTTCGATCGCGGAGTTCGGGCCACTCTTCGGGTGCCTGTGCACCGAGTGCTACAACTCCTGCTCCTTCAGCTGCAGCATGGATGGCACGGACAAGCCGGATTGCGTCACCTGCATGCAGACGGCCGCAGGCGCGATGTGCTCGGCGCAATATGCGGCGTGCGGGGCGAACTGATCGGAGCTCGATGAACGGTCGGCGACCGGCAGGACGGGGCGGTCTTGGAGCGCGCCGCGATCTCGGTGATCGACAATCTCGCTCGGTGATCTAGTGCACCGAGTACGAGATACCGTGAGATGTTTCAGTGCATGATGCAACCAACGGAGCGAGAGGAAGAAGCCGCTAAAGTTGAAGCCATCTCAGCGACGTGCGCTCGAGCAGCTTGTCGCGCGTCGGAACGCGCCCGCCGGCCACGTCGGGCGGGCCAGGATCGTCCTGATGAGCGCCGATGTCATCAGCGGCGCGGAGATCGCTGAACGGCTGGGCGTGACACAAGTGCACGTCTCGCGGACGCGCACGCGGTTCATCGAGGGCGGCGTGGACGGGCTCGCTACGCGCCCGAAGGCAGGGCGCAAGGATCACGCTGTCTCGAC
>SYFR01000063.1 GCA_005800325.1 Myxococcales bacterium
AGGTCGGGCCGTGCGCTTCGATGCCAAGGAGCACCTCGACGCCGAGCGGGCGCGACGCCTCGATCGGGCGGCCAAGCTTGCGACGGTGGCGGTGCGCGCCGCGCTCGACGACCGCGTGCGCGAAGGCGCGATCGAAGATGCTGCGCGCGGGGCCGCCGTGTCTGGCGTCGCTGCCGCCGACTCCGCCGTGTCTGGCGTGGCTGCGGCAGATGCTGCTGCGCGCGACGCGCTCGCGACCGGCGCCATCGTCGGCGGCGCGTTCGGCTCCATCGATGCGTGCGCGGCGTTCGTTCACCGATTTCTCGAAAAAGGCCCGCGATTTGCGGCACCGGCGGCATTTCCGAGCTTGCTCCCGTCGTCGCCGGCGTCGCACGCCGGGATCTACCTCGGGCTGCGTGGCGTCGTCTGCTCGGTGCACGATCTCTACGAGACGTCGCTCGCCGCCGTCGTCACCGCGGCCGAGCTCATCGCGGCCGGCGACGCCGACCTCATCGCCGCGGGCGCCGTCGAAGAGGCGAGCCCACTCGCCGAGCGCGCGCTCGAGCCGCTCTTCCCCGGGCGAGCCGTGCGGCGCGGCGAAGGGACCGTGGCCGTTGCGTTGCGCGCCGCCGATGCGAGAGGCGCGGCCGCGCCCATGGCCGAGCTCGTGTGGTCGGATGCGTGGCGCTTCGTCGACTCCGGCGCGGGCCAAGGAGAAGGGGGCCAGCTGGGCGACGCGCCGGACCCGGACAACTTCGGAGCGCGCAAAGGGCGCCACCTCGACGGCGCGCCGCACCCCGCCGACTTCGGAGCGCGCGCCGTCGTCGTGTGCGCGTCCGAGACGCGCGCAGTTCGCAGCTGGCTCGACGCGAGCCCGTGGACGGACGCGCCCGTGGTCGAGAGCGCGGCGCACACTGGCGAGCACGCGGCGAGCGGCGGCATGGCGCTCGCTGGCGCGGTGGAGCTACTCGACCGCGGCGAGCTCGACGCGGCGCTCGTCGTCGGCGTGAGCGACGGTCGCGGCTACGCGCTCGCCTTGCGCCGCACGGAGTCGTCATGAGCCGACCCGCGCGCATGAGGCATGGCTCGCTCCCCGCGCGGACGACACATGGCTCGCTCCCCGCGCGCGTGACGCATGGCTCGACCCCCGCGTGCAGTGCGTGGAGCGCCGCGGTCGCGGGCTTTTTTCTCGTCGCGCTCGGCTGCGCCCCCGAACCGCGCGCCGCGGATCAGGCGCTGCCACGAGGTGCCGCGGGCACGCTGAGGTGGCGTGAGCTCACGGCCGAGCTCGCCGCGCTGCGACGCGAGCGGGCGCCGGGGCCGCACACCGTGAACCTCGCCGTCGTGATGACGCACCCGCAACTCGGCGTGAGGCTGCGGGCGCGCGGCGCGGCGGCCGTGTCGCCCCCCGAGGCGCTGCGCCTGGTGCTCGTCGGTCCCGGCGGCGGGACGGCGCTCGACCTGTGGATCGCGGGCGATGCCTTTCGCCTCGAGCTCCCCGCGCTCGAGCTCGTGAAGCGCGGCGATGCCCGCGCCGATGCCGATGAGCACGCGGCCTTGCCGGTCGCATTTCTGCGCGCGTGGCTCGTGCGGCCGTTCGACGGCAGGCTCCTCTACGCCTACGATCGCGACGACGGCTCGCGCCTCTTTCGTCTGCGCGACGGCGCGGTCCACGCGACGCTCGAGCGGCACCGCGATCGCTCGCTCACCCTCAGCCGCTCGTCTCGCGGAGGTCGCGAGCAGGCGCACGCGAGCGCCGAGAGCTGCGGGCACGCGCGCTACGTGAACGAGGCGACCGGACTCGTCGTCGAGGTCGTCTGCGAGTCCCAGCGCTTCGAGCCGCCGCCGGCGCGTGCCTTCGCCGATCCGGACGAGCCAACGGCGAGCCCGCGCGAGCCGCAGAAGAGCCTCACCGAGGGCCCGACGTGAGCGGCCTGCGCTCGGCGCCGTGGGCCGAGGTCATCGCCTCGAGCGCCGTCAGCGGTCTCGGAGTCGGACATGCGGCGTACGCCGTCGAGCCGCCGGGCGACGCACCGCGCAGCGCGATCCGGCGTGACGCGCGACTCGCCGAGGCGGGGCTCCTGCGACCGAACGTCGCACGCGCGGCGCTTGAGTCGAGCGACCCGAGCGACTCGAGCGACCCGAGCGACCCGAGCGAGGCGCACGCCGACCGCGCGACCTTGCTGCTCACGCACGCCCTCGTCGCTCTCATTGCCGAGCTCGAGCGCACGCTCCCCGGTTGGCGCACGAGGCGGATCGGCGTCGCGGTCGGCAGCTCGAGCGGCGGCATGCTCTCGGCGGAGCGCTTCTTCGCCTCGCAGGCGGGCTCCGACGCAGATGCACGCGGCGCGCACGCGGCGACCTATTTCGCGCCCCTCGACGCGGCGCTCGCTCACGTCGGGCTCTCGCGCTTCGCGCAGAAGACCCACGTCGTCTCGGCGTGCGCGTCCTCGACGATCGCGCTCGGCCTCGGGCTTCGCTGGCTGCAGCGGGGTGGCGCGGAGCTCGTGATCGCCGGCGGCTACGACGCGGTGAGCACCTTCGTCGCCGCGGGGTTCGAGGCGCTCAAGGCGACGACCGCGACGACCGCGAGGCCGTTCCGCACGGGGCGAGACGGCATGTCGCTCGGCGAAGGCGCGGGCCTCGTCGCGCTCGTTCGCAAGAGCTGCGGCGCTGCGGCGTGTGGCCGAAGAGGCGACGGCGCTGCGGCGCGCGAAGCACGAGGCGACGGCGCTGCGGCGCGTGACCGAAGAGGCGACGGCGCGCGGACCTCGCTCTACCTCGCGGGCTTCGGGTGCGCGAACGACGCCACGCACATCACCGCGCCCGCTCCGAGCGGCGAGGGGCTCATCCGCGCCGGACGCGCCGCGCTCGCGGACGCGGGGCTCGACGGCGCGTCGGTCGAGCTCGTGAGCGCGCACGGCACCGCGACTCCCTTCAACGACGCGGCGGAGGCACGCGCGATCGCCACCTTGTGCCCGAACGAGCCGGTCGTGCACGCGTTCAAGGCGCAGGTTGGCCACACGCTCGGCGCCGCCGGCGTCCTCGAGTCGCTCGCCGCCCTCGACGCGCTCGACCGCGGGCTCTTGCCGGCGTCTCTCGGTGACGGCGCCCTCGACTCGGACGCGCGGGTGCGGCTCCTCGAGCGCAGCGTCGCGTGGCGCGGCGTCGGCGAGCCCGCTCCTCGTGTGGCGAATCCGAGCTTCGGACGTACTGCGCTCAAGCTCTCGGCGGGGTTCGGAGGCGTCGCCGCGGCGCTCGTGCTCGCGAACCGCGCGCGCGAGGAAATAGCTCCGCTCCGCACCACGCGACCGGTGCACGTCGCGGCCTTCGCGCGCGTCGCCGGCTACGATCGCGTCGCGCTCGCGGCCGCCGTCGGCCTCCCGCTCGATCGCCTGGCTCGCATCGACGACCTCGGTCTCCTCGGCCTGGCCGCGGTCGCCGCGCTGCGTGACGAGCTTGCCAATGGCCCGGGCAACGCGCTTGGTAAGCCACCCGGCAATCAGCTTGGCAATGAGCTTGGCAATCAGCTTGGCAACGCGCTTGGCAAGCAACCGGGCAATCAGCTTGGCAATCAGCTTGGCAATCAGCTTGGCAATCAGCTTGGCAATCAGCTGCGAGACGAGCTCGGCGCGGCCGCGCTGCGGGGCGCCGGCATCGTCGCGGGGCACGCGCTCGCGACGCTCGAGGTCAACGCGCGCTTTTACGAGCGCCTCGCGGCGAAGGGGCCGCGCTTCGTCGATCCGCGCCTCTTTCCGCTCACGACCCCGAACGCCGGGGCGGGGCACGCGGCGATCGCCTTCGGGCTCACGGGACCGACCTTCGCGGTGAACGCGGGCCTCGACGGCGGGCTCGAGGCGCTCGTCGCCGCGGCCGAGCTCGTGCGGTCGGGCGACGCCGAGCGGATGATTGTGCTCGCCGCGGACGACGTCGGTCCCGCAGCGCGAGCGTGGCTCGACGCCACGAACTGCACGCGCCAGCTCGCACGCGGTGCGGTCGCCGTGCTGCTCGCTGCCGGCGAGGGCGAGCTCGAGGCGCCGCTCGAGCTCCCGCCCGGTCGCGCCGACGCCGCTCGGACCGAGGCCGGGCACCTCGGTCTCGTCGCCTGGCTCGCGCGCGCGCGGTCACCCGCAATTCCCCTCGTTTCGCGCGAGCGGCGGTAGTAGTGAGGGGGGCGATTTCCCTCGCTCGCTTGACGCGCAACGGGCCCAACGACTCGGAACATGGCAGCTCTCGGCCCCGTCTTTCGCAAGGCCGCCTTCGCGCCGCTCTCTGCGGCCAACGTCAGCTTGATGGGGCGCCTCGTCGCGCCTGGGCTCAAGCGCTTGTCGGCCGACAGCCTCAAGCGTGAGCTCGACGCCGCGATCGCAGACACGGCGAAGGCCGCCGGCGTCCGTGGCGTCGACGTCGAGCGCGTGATGCCGCTCGCGCGCATCGATGAGCTGGTCGAGCGCGTCCACCGCGCCCAGCGGGCCGCCCTCGACGCCTGGCGCAACCAACCCGAGGCGGACCGCCGCGAGCTCGATGTCGCGCTCGTGACGGCGGACGGCACGGTCCCCCACGTCCACGGGAGCCTCACGCTGCTCGCGGAGCACGTCGGGCTCGCGACCGAGCGCGGGCGCGCGCTCGCGGAGCTCGCGGTGGTGATTCACGCCTGGCAAGAGCAGCTCACCTCCATCGGGGTCGTGCTCGAGGACGCGAGCGTGCTCGGGCCGGCCATCCGCACCCGCATGCTCCGAC
>SYFR01000064.1 GCA_005800325.1 Myxococcales bacterium
GCTCGCGAGCTACTCGCCGCAGAGCAAGCGCATCGCGCTATCGCCGAAGAAAATCGAGGGAAACCGCCACTTCTGCAACAAGATCTGGAACGCGACGCGCTTCGCGCTCGGCACCCTCGAGGGCGCGAGCGTCGGGGCCGAGCCGCCGGCGGCGACGGCGCTCGAGAACCGGTGGATCCTCTCGAGGCTCGGGGCGGCGTGCGGCGCGGCGCGCGCGGGGCTCGACGCGTTCCGCTGCGACGAGGCGACCTCGGCGCTCTACCGCTTCTTCTGGAACGAGCTGTGCGATTGGTACCTCGAGCTCACGAAGCCCGTGTTCGCGGCCGAGGGAGAGGGCGCGGAGGCTCGCAAGTCCGAGACGCGGGACACGCTCGCGTACGTGCTCGAGACGACGCTGCGGGCGCTGCACCCGTACATGCCATTTATCACGGAGGAGCTGTGGCAGCGCTTGCCGCGGCCCATGGGGAGCCCGAGCTCGATCGCGCGGGCGGTGCTTCCCGATGCCGCGAGCGGCCGGCACGACGCGGAGGCCGAGCGCGCGATGGGCGTCTTGCAGGCGGTGATCGGCGCGGCGCGCACGATCCGCAGCGAGCGTGAGGTGCACCCAGGGGCGCAGGTGCCGCTCGTCTTGCGCGCCGACGAGCCGCGGGTGCTCGCGCTGTGCGAGGCCGAGCGCGTGAAGATCGAGACGCTGGTGAAGACGAGCTCGCTCGTGCTCGCGCCGAAGGGGGCACCGCGGCCGCGCGGCGCGGCGGTCGGGCACGCGGCCGACATCGAGGTGCTGGTGTTGCTCGTGGGCATCGTCGAGGCCGGCACAGAGAAAGAGCGCATCGAGCGCGAGCTCAAGAAGACGCAGAAGAACATCGAGGCGCTCGAGAAGAAGCTCAACGGCGCGGGCTTCGCCGATCGCGCGCCGCCCGAGGTAGTGGAAGAGTCGCGACAGCAGCTCGCGAGCTACGAAGAGCGGCTGAAGATCCTCGGCGAGGCGCGCCTGCTCGCCGAAGAGCTGTGAGCCGCGCCGCTCGTGGCGTGACGAGGAGCGCCGACGCGATGGCCGAGCCACGGATCTACCTCACGCCCGCCGGGGTCGCGAAGCTTCAGGCCGAGCTCAAGCAGCTCATCGAGGTCGAGCGGCCGAAGACCGTCGATGAGGTGGCGACGGCGGCGGCGCACGGCGATCGCTCCGAGAACGCCGAGTACAAGTACGGCAAGCTGCGGCTGCGTGACATCGATCGCCGCATGCGCTTCCTCAACAAGAGGCTCGATCGCGTGACCGTGGTCGAGCCGAGATCCGAGGCCGTGGGCGTCGTGCACTTCGGCGCCACCGTGACCGTGAGCGACGAAGAGGGCAGCAGCAAGCGCTACACCATCGTCGGCTCGGACGAGATCGAGCCGGCTCGGGGCCGCATCAGCTACGAGTCGCCGGTCGGCCGCGCGCTGCTCAACAAGCGGGTCGGCGACGTCGTCGTGGTGCGGCGGCCGAGCGGCGAGGTGGAGCTCGAGATCACCGGGATTTCCTACGAATGAGCCCGATCGCGGGCTGCGAGCCGCGCCACGGGGGCGGCGGCGTCCTGCTCGAGAGCAGAGGGATTTCCTGTGATTTAGCGCGCCCGAAGACTGAATGGCTCCAATGTGCTACATTTGACTACCATCCATATCTGTTTCGATATAGGAAGCAGGCGTGTCGCAGGGAGCACTCGCCTTGAAGCAGATCGTGGGGATTTACATTCGGCTGCCGGGGCGCGAGCTCGAGCGGCTGCGGCAGCACCCGGAGGTGTTGCCGAAGTACGATCCGCGGGTCGCGCTCGTCGACGGCCGCGGGCTCGATCTCGGCAGCGCGTGGGCCGATCTCGGCGTGTTCCTCGACGGCGGCGTGAAGCTCCCCGACGTGGGCCCGACCGTGGGCGAGGAGGCGCTGCCGGACACCGATGGGCGCGCGACGTGGAGCTCGGTCTCACCGGCGCGCGTGGTCGTGGTCGCCGCCGAGCTCAAGCGCCTGCACCGCCGCAAGTTCTCGAGCCTCTACCTCGTCGACGGCGAGGAGACGCAGCCCCCCGTGGGCAGCACGCGCACCGGCGGCTACGCGCGCGGCGACGACTACCTCTTCAACAAGCTTCGCCAGATCGCCGTGCACTACGCTCGCGCGGCCGAGCTCGGCGAGGGAATGCTGGTGCGCATCGGCGAGCGCGTCTGAACTCCGGTCGCCGGCATCGCCGATGCAGTCCCGCCCGCCGGCGTCGCGGCTGCGCTTCCGGTGCTCACGTATCTCCATACGTTCTGCTCCGGTTCTCGCCGTTCCTTGGCGTGCGGGCGCCGCGGCGCGCCGGCTCGGTCCGTTTCCCAGCAGCCTGGTCGCCGGCATCGCCGATGCAGGTCCCGCCCGCCGGCGTCGCGGCTCACGCGAGGTAGCGATAGTGGACGCGCGGAGCGATGCGCTCGGCGCGGCTCTCGACGACGGCCGCGAGCCTCATGAGCTCGTGCTCGTGCCACGCGCGGCCCATGAGCTGAAGCCCGATGGGCAGGCCCGCGGCGTCGTAGCCGCACGGCACGCTGAGCGCCGGCAAGCCCGTGAGATTGGCGGCGGCGGCGAAGCGGATGATCTGGCCGACGACCTCGAGGTTGCTCTCTCCCGTCTCGAGCGCGTCCTCGGGCAGCGGCGGCGCGGTGCGGCCGGCGGTGGGGGTCACGAGCGCGTCCACGTCGGCGAGCGCACGCGCGAAATGTTGCGCGACGCGCACACGGAGGCGCTGGGCCTGCACGTAGTCGTAGCCGGTGATGCGGCGCGCGAGCGCGAGGTTGAGGCGCACGTCGTGGCCGTAGTCCGCGCGGTGGGCTCGATCGTGCAGGAGCTGCGAGGCGGCCATCTCGGTGACGATCGACACGAGGTGGGAGATCCGCATCGCCTCGAGCTCGGGGATCTCGAGCTCCACGACCGTCGCGCCCGCGTCGGTGAGCCACGCGAGGGCAACCTTGCAAGCCGCGACGACCTCGGCATCGGCGTCGTCGAACCACGCAGGAAATACGCCGAGGCGCACGCCGCGCAGATCCGCGCGCGTGATGCCGTCGGTGCGAACGCGGGGCTGACCGAGGCTCGTCTTGTCCTTCTCGTCCGGGCCCGCGATGGCGGCATACGCGAGCGCGAGATCGCGCACGGTCGCGGCGATGGGGCCGATGTGCGCGACGCTCCAGCACACCTCGGCGGCGCCGTGCTCGCTCACGCGCCCGAGCGTGGGCTTGAGTCCGACCTGTCCGCAGAGCCCGGAGGGGATGCGGATCGAGCCGCCGCCGTCTGCGACGAGCGCGAGCGGGCACAGCCCCGCGCCGACCGCGGCCGCCGAGCCGCTCGACGAGCCTCCGGTCGCGTGGCCCGGGGCGTAGGGGTTCCGCGCCGCGCCGTGATGCGGGTTGAGGCCGGTCACGCCGAGGCCGATCTCGTGCATGTTCGCTTTGCCGAGGAGGAGCGCGCCGTGCGCGCGGAGGCGACGGACGACCTCGGCGTCGCGCGCGGCCGGCGATTTTCCGAGAAAGCGCGTGCCGACGGTGGTGCCGTAGCCCGCCTGATCGAGCTCGTCTTTCACGGCGACCGGGACGCCGTCGAGCGGCCCGAGCGGTGCGCCTCGGCGATAGCGCGCCTGGCTCGCCTCGGCCTGGGCGCGCACGTCGCCCTCGCGCTGCGCGATGAGCAGGCGCATCTTCGGGCGGAGCGCGTCGGACTCCCGCACGATCGCGATGGCGCGCTCGGCGACGTCGACGGGGCTGAGCTTGCCATCGCGGTAAGCCGCGGTGAAATCCGCCGCTGTTTCCGGGCGAAATCGGCGGCGCGGAGCTGCCTCGTCGGCGGCGAGCTGAGTCGAGTGCCGCGCGGCATGGTCGGCCGCGAGCTCTCGCGCGTGCTCGGCGGCGAGCCCTTGGGCATGCTGGGCCGCAAGCTCGGCGTCGAGCGCCGCGAGCTCGATGCGCTCGCCCGGCGCAGCGCGCTCTTGCGCCTCGTCGAACACGGGCTGGCGCATGGCCATCGGCTCGTGGGTCTCGAGCGTGCGCAGGCGCGTGACGCCGACGTCGGCGAGGAGCTTGTCGGCGAGCATCGGCCCGGTCACGGGGTTCTCGAGCGCGGCGACGAGCGCGCGGAGCAGCGTGCCGGCAGCGCGCGGCGCCTTCATGGTCGCAAGATCGTAGGTCATCGCCGGGCGACGCTTACCACGAGGGCATGCTCGTGGCGTGGCGAGTGAGCCGGTGCGGGCGCCAGCGGCAGTGGCAGTGCGAGCGCGCGTGTCAGCAGCGGGCGCGGGCGCGAGCGGCAGTGCGAGCGCGGCGCGTGCGGCAGTGCGAGCGCGGCGCGTGCGAGTGGGATCGGCGCTTGTCGCGCTGCTGGGTCGCGCCTACTGAGCGAGGATGATCGTCGTCACCGAGCGCATTCCCGTCGCCCAGGGACACGAGATCGATTTCGAGCAGCGCTTCGCCACGCGCCGCCAGCTCGCGGGCCCCAATCGGCTCGAGATCCACGAGGTGTTCTTGAGCACCGACTCGAACGACGCGCGCTGACCGCTGCGGTAGACTCCGGTGCCGGCATGGCGACATCGTGCCGGGACCACCATGACGCAGCCGGCCGAGCGCGGAGAAGAGACGCTTCTTGGCGCGTCCTTCGTGAGAGAGCTCGAGCTCTTGCGACGGCGACTCGAGCAGCGCGCGCGCTCGGGTGCGGCGGGCGAGCAGGTGAGCCGTCGGCGCGGAGGCTCGGCCGAGTTTCACGAGCACCGTCCTTATGCGCCGGGCGACGATCTGCGGCGCATCGACTGGGCCGCGTACGCGCGCACCGGCGAGCCGGTGGTGAAGGTGTTTCGCGCGGAAGAGGACACCGTGGTGCGGCTCGTCGTGGACGCGTCGGCGTCGCTCGACTTCGGCGTGCCGACGAAGCTCGCGCAGGCGCGGAGGCTCGCGGCGGCGATCGGCTACATGGCGCTCGCCGAGTCCGAGCGCGTTCAGGTCGCCGTGTGCAGCGGGGGCGCGGTGCGCGAGCACGCTCCGGCGCGTGGGCGTAACGGGATCCTCGGCTTCCTGCGGCAGATGGAGGCGATCGCGCCCGCCGGGCGGGTGGAGCTCGCGCGCGCGGTCGATCGCGTCGTCGAGAAGAGCGCGCGTCCCGGGATGCTCGCGATCGCGAGCGATTTCCTCGATCCGGACCCGCTCGTTCCGTCGCTCTCGCGCGCGGTGCAGGGCGGGCACGACCTCGTGCTCGTGCATGTCGTGGCGCGCGAAGAGCTCGAGCCGCCGTACGAAGGGGATCTCGCGCTCGAGGACGCCGAGACCGGCGCCGTCGTCGAGGTGACGCTGGATCGTGCGACGCTCGACGCCTACTTGCGGCGCTTCGCCGGCCTCTGCGCGAGCTTGCGCGCATTCGCCAAGAGACACGGGGCGACCTACGTGCGCGTCGTCACCGATGAGCCGCTCGAGCCGGCGGTGCGACGCATCGTAGCGCGGGCGGTGGACTGACCGTGCCGAACGCGCTCGGCTTGCTCGCTCCGAAGGGGCTGTGGCTGCTCACGCTGCTCGCGCCGCTCGTCGTGCTCTACATCCTCAAGGTGCGGCGTCCGCGCCAGCGCCTGAGCAGCGTGTGGCTCTGGGCCGAGAGCAAGCGGGATCTGCTGGCGCGCTCGCCATTCAAGCGTCTCGTGCCGCAAATTCCGCTGCTTCTGCAGGCGCTCGCCGTCGCGCTGCTCGCCCTGGCTGCGGCGCGGCCGGCGTCGCGCGGGCGCGCGGTCTCGGGCGATCACGTCGCGATCGTCGTCGACACGAGCGCGTCGATGGCGACGGTGGACGCGGGGGGCGTGCGGCGCATCGACCGCGCGAAAGAGGCCGCTCGCCAGGTCGTGTCGAGCCTCGCGCCCGGCACGGACGCGCTCTTGCTCGACGCTGGGCGGGACGCCGTCGTCGCGCTCGCGCCCGATCGCGACACGCGCCGCATGCTCGCGGCCATCGACCGACTCGACGCGCGCGACGTCGAGGGCGATCTCGAGGCGTCGCTCTCGCTCGCCGGCAGTCGCCTCGCCTCGGTCGGCGGCAGCCGCCGCATCTTCGTCATCACCGACGGTAACCTCGCGCGGGACGTCGCGCTCGGAGCGAGCGTGCCGGTGGAGGTGATCACCGTCGGCGAGCGTGCGGAGAACGCGGCGATCGTGCGCGTCGACGTGCGCGCAGGAGACGATGTCGCGGCCGGCCGCGAAGAGGTGCGGGCCTTCCTGCTCGTCGCGAACTTCGGCAAGACGGCGCGCGAGCTCTACGTGACGATGCGCCAGCCCGGCGCGTCGGACACCCTCGCGTCGCGCCGCCTCGAGGTCGAACCGGGACAGAAGGTCCCCGTCGTCCTGACGTTTCGCCCGGCGCCCGGCGACCGCGGCATGCCGCTCGTGTTCGAGCTGTCGCCGCACGACGCGCTCGCGCTCGACGACGTGGCCTACGGGCGCGTGCCGCTCGGGCGCGCCATGCCGGTCATCATCGCGTCGAAGGGGCCTTCGGCCGCGTGGCTCGAGCGCGCGCTCGCGGCCGATCCCGACGTCGAGCTCCGCCGCATGGAGCTCGCGGAGGCTAGCCTTGGTGGCGTCGCCGATGACGCGCTCGTCGTGATCGAGGGCGCGTGCCCGGCTGCGTCCGTGGGCGGCGATCTGCTCATCGTGAATCCGCCCGAGGGCGCGTGCTACGGCGCGCGGATCGGGAAACGCCTAGAAAAACCGCAGATTTCGTCGTGGGATCACGCCGACGCGCGCATGCGCTTTCTGTCGCTCGACGGTGTGTTCGTGAGCGAGGCGCGCGCGCTCGAGGCCGAGAGCAAGCGGCAGGAGCTCGTGCGCAGCGAGCATGGCGCCATCGCCGTCGATGCGTCGACGGCCTCGCGCTTCGTCACCCTCCTCGGCTTCGACGTGGCGAGCACCGACTGGCCGTACAAGGCGTCGTTCGTGGTGTTCGCGCGCAACGTGCTCGAGCTCGCGCGGCAGCACCGGGGCGGCGTGCTCGGCTCCCTGCGGACGGGAGAGCCGCTGCGCGTCGCGGTGCCGCCGCTCGCGGCGAAGGTCACGCTCACGCGACCGGACGCGACCGAGCTCGAGCTCACCGCGCGAGCCGGCGTCACGGTGGTCGCCGACGTCGCGCGCGTCGGCCACTACCGCCTGCGCTGGGAGGCACCGTCGCCAGCGGGGGCGCGGGCCGGCGGCGTGCTCTTGCCGGTGAACCTCACCTCGGCGAGCGAGAGCGATCTCGGGCGCGTCGTCGCGGCTCAGTCGCCCGGCGTCACCGTCGTCACAGCGAAGGCCGCGGCGCTCGGTGTCTCCGAGCACGCCCCCTACCTCGTCCTCCTCGCGCTCGCGTTCATCGCCTTCGACGTCTGGTACTTCACGCGGCGCACCCGACCGCGCGAGGCGGCGCCGCGCACCGCCCGAGCCGGAGGCGCGCATGCCAGCTAGCTCGGCCCTTCCGCTCGTCCTCTTGGCGGCGCTCGTGCTCGCGCTCGCGGGCGTACTCTACGCGGGCTCGCGGCGGGGCCTCTTGCGGCGGCCCGTCCTCGCGGTCGGGGTCGTGCTCGCGGCGGCAATGCCGTGCGACGTCGCGCTCGTCTGGGCGCGGCTCGTGCCCGAGGCGTACCTGCGCTTCGGCCTCCCCTGGCTCACGCTCGCGGGCTTCGCCGTCATGGCGTTCGTCGCGCTGCGCCTCGCCGCCGTCTCGCGGAAGGGCGCTATTTTCCGCACGACCCTCACCGATCTCACGACGACCTTCGCCGTCCTCGCGTGCGCGCTCGGCGCGACGAGGCCCGAGCTCGGCCGTCCGCTCGACCGCATGACGGTCATCGTGGCGCTCGACCGC
The DNA here is from genome assembly GCA_005800325.1 of Myxococcales bacterium. Lineage (GTDB taxonomy): Bacteria > Myxococcota_A > Polyangia > Polyangiales > Polyangiaceae > SYFR01. The sequence continues at coordinate 7,852 of SYFR01000064.1, forward strand.
AGCCGCTCCATCGAGCTCGTGCCGCACGCCGAGCAGCGCGTCGCCCGCGAGCTCACCGTGGCCGAGCACGGCATGCAGCGCGAAGACAGGCTCGGGCGCGTGGTGTTCGCCGCCGAGGCCCAAACCGAGGAGCTGCCGCGACCGAAGACGAGCGCCGCTTCTCCGCAGCGGGTCGAGCTCGTGCGCGACGCGAGCGA
>SYFR01000065.1 GCA_005800325.1 Myxococcales bacterium
CCAAGCTCGCGCGGGAAGCCGAGCTGCCCTACGCGACGCTGGGCCTCGCCACCGACTACGACTGCTGGCACGCGAGCGAAGAGGCCGTCGACGTGACCGCGGTCGTCGCGCGCATGCACACCATGGCCGAGCACGCCCACGGCGTCGTGCGAGCGCTCGCGGCCAGCATGCCCGACCTCTCGGAGAGCCTGGCTCAGAGCGCGCTGCGCGGCGCGATCATGACGAGCGCGGGCGCGATCGATGCCGCGGCCAAGGCCGAGCTCGCCTGGCTGCTCGAGCCGGGGTCGTGAGTCTCCCCTCGACGCGACATGCCCTGCCCCCGCCGTGGCCATTTGGGCCTCGCTTCGACCGACACTTGGCACTAAGGGACACCCCGTGAGCACGAAGTCGATCTTGATCGTCGGCTCGATGGCGTTCGACGACCTCGAGTTTCCGGTGCCCGTCGCGAGCGCATCGGGCGAGCCGCGCACGGTGTTCGAGGACGTCATCGGCGGCTCGGCCACCTACGCCTCGCTGAGCGCGTCGGCGTTTGCGCCAGTGCGCGTCGTGGCTGTGGTCGGCCGCGACTTCCCCGAGCCGATGCTCGAGGCGATGCGCGCTCGCAAGATCTGCACGGACGGCATCGAGCGAGCCGACGGGCTGTCGTTTCGGTGGCGCGGCCGCTACCACGAAGATCTCGTGGGGCGCACGTCGCTCGACACGCAGCTCAACGTATTTCAGGATTTTCGCCCGCGCCTGCCCGACGCCTACACGAGCTCGCCGCTCGTCCTGCTCGGGAACATCCACCCGGCGCTGCAGCTCGAGGTGCTCGAGCAGCTGAGCCGCGGGAGCAGCGGCGGCCCCGAGCTGTGTGTCGCCGACACGATGAACTTCTGGATCACCGGCGAAGACGCGCTGCTCGCGAAGCTCTTGCGACGCATCGATCTGTTGATCATCAACGACGAAGAGGCGCGGCTCCTCAGCGGCATCCACAACCTCGCGCGCGCGGCGAAGGACATCCTCGCCCGCGGGCCGAAGCGGCTCGTGATCAAGCGCGGGGAGCACGGCTCGCTCTACTTCGACGACGACGGCGTGTTCGCGGCGCCGGCGCTCTTGCTCGACCACGTCGTGGATCCGACCGGCGCGGGCGACTCGTTCGCTGGCGGCGTGCTCGGCTTCCTCGCGGAGCACGGGCGCTACGACCACGGGAGCATGCGGCGCGCGCTCGTGCACGGCACCGCGACCGCGTCGTTCTGCGTCGAGGCGGTCGGCACCGGCGGTATTCAACAGCTGGCTCGCGCCGACGTGAAGACGCGCGTCGAGCGGATCCGGACCCTCTTGCACGTTGGAGACGAGTGACATGAAACGATCCTTGGCTTCTTTCGCTACGCGGCTCGCGCTGTTCTCGGCGCTTCCCCTCGGCCTCTGCGCGCTCGCCGTGGCAGGCGCCTCGTGCGGCGGCGACGAGACCACGGGCGCGACGGGCAGCACCGGCTCCGGCAGCTGCGCGCCGAAAGATCCCGCGTGCCCCGCGCTCGCCGTGGAGAGCGAGTGCCTCGCGCTCGTCGACAACTCCGGCAAGGACAAGTTCGCGCTGCGGCTCTCCCAGCTGTCGATCACGAAGCCTGTGGCGCTGACCACGACGACGGTGCAAAAGATCGTCTCCGACGGCGTCAACATCAACCTGCCCGCGTGCAACGTGCCGGGCATGGGGACGTTCTCCCTGTTGACCGAGTTCGATCTCGCCGCGGGCACGCTGCGCACGGGGGGCTCGCTGCCCGAGACCGATCCCGCGAAGGGCTACTGCTTCGAGTACGACGCGGCGAACGGCGTCGAGCCCGTCACCGCCAAGCTGAACGTGGACGCGGATCTTCGCTTCGCGACCGACGTCATCCCGAAGATCGTCGTGCCGATCTACCTCGATCTCGCGGCATCGAGCGCGGTCTACCTGCCGCTGCGCGACGCCGTCCTCTCCGACGGCCAAATCAGCCAAGATCACAACTGCATCGGCAAGTTCAACGCCGACGGCCTCGAGCCGGTGAACAACTGCCTGCCCGACCCCGACGCGGGCATCGACTTCTTCGTCAACGGCGGAAAGCTCGACGGCTACATCACGCTCGAAGAGGCCGATGCCGTCACCGTGGATCTGCTCTCGCAGTCCTTGTGCGTGCTGCTGAGCGGCGATCCCAAGACCTACGGCGACGGGCAGAAGCCGAGCAAGTGCAAGCGCGACGGCGCAGGCAAGATCACCCTCGAGGGCGACTGGTGCTCGACCACGAACAGCGAGGGCGGCTGCAAGGATGCCTTCCGCTTGACCGCTGAGCTCGCCGCCAGCGCGGCGATGCTGCGCAGCGACTGTGCGGGCCTCGAGGGTACCGGCGGCGCCGGCGGCGGCGGCTGACCTCCTCGGATCCGGGGCGGATTCGAGGTCCTCGCCCGATCCGGGGCGAGCGAATTTGTCGGCGCAATTCGGACGCGGGGGACTAGCCGCGCCCGACAACTCCCTCTACGATTTCCCGACTCGCGTGCCGCTCCGTCGGCGCGCGCCGCAGAGGAGAGCTCGCATGCTTCGCTTGGCAAAACAGGTCCTCGTCGCCGTCCTTTTCATCATCGCGGCCGGCTGCGGCGGCGGCGGTTGCTCGAGCGGCTGCTCGTGCGCGGCGATCACTCCGCTCGCGAACGGATTCCCGACGGCGCAGCGCATCGAGAACGCCGCGAGCGTCCGGCTCACCGACACGGGGCTCGACTTTCTCGAGCAGAACCTCGGCACCCTCGCGGGCCAGCTCCTCGGCGGCGGCGGCGACGGCGGCGTCTTGCCCTTTGAAATCGGTACGCAGAGCGGCAGCTTCGGCCCGCTCAAGTACGAGGTCTGCAAGGACGGCCCGAAGCCCGACGCCAACCCGCCCGAGTGCGTGGCCGAGATCGACCTCGGCAACGCGAAGCTCGCGCTCGCGCCGGCAGCGCCGCACAACCTGAAGATCACCGGGCCGATGCCGATTCGCCTCCGCAACCTCCCGCTCTTCATCCAGTATTTTTGCGTGCCGCTCCTCGGCTGCGTCGAGAGCAACCTCGCGCTCACGCTCACCGGAAACGACGGCTGCCCAGGCGGCGACCAGCCCTTCGCGAACATCGACCTCGACGTGAACGTGTCGATCGAGATCGACACCGACCCGAGCCACGCCCGCCATGGCTACAGCCGCGTCAAGGTGGATGTCGGCCTCGACGAGAGTAAATTGCTCGACTCGCTCAGGGTCTGCGGCAACTTCGATGCCGCGATTCTCGGCTTCATCCTCGATCTCGCCGGCGACCTCATCGTCGGGCCGCTCATCGACACGCTCAAGGGCCAGATCGACGAGCAGCTCTGCCAGAAGGCGAACCCCGAGCTCAACCCCACCTGCCCCGCCGGCACGCAGGACGTCGATGGCACTTGCCGCTACGGCACCGACAGCGGCGCCGAGTGCGCGTCCATCTTGCTCGGCACCGAAGGCAACGTGGATCTCGGCGCGTCGCTCGCCGGCATCAGCCCCGGGGCGCGCGCCGCGTTCGATTTCTTGCTGGCGGCGGGCGGCCACAGCGAGCGCGACGACATGAGCGGCTTCGCGTGGGGCGATCTCAACCCCGTCAACAACGGCGCGACGCTCGGGCTCTACGGCGGCAGCGAGGCGACGCCGGTGTCGAAATGCGTGCCCTTCGCGCAGCTCGAGCTGCCGACGGGGGTGCCCATCCCCGACGAGCTCACCTCGAACTCGGTGCCCGACTGGCCGATGAAGCTCGCGGGGCCGCACTTCGGGCTCGCGCTCTCGGAGCGGTACGCGAACTACCTGCTCGCGCAGATCTACAACAGCGGCGGCCTGTGCCTCGGCATCACCGCCGACGCGCTCGGCGACAGCGTACCCCTCAGCACATCGATCATCGCCCTCGGCCTCGGCGCCAACTCCATGAACGAGCTCGGCCGCCAGAAGCAGCCGACGTCGCTCGCGTTCCTCCTGCGCCCGCAGCACGCGCCGACCATCGAGTTCGGCAACGGCACCGACATCGAGAAGGATCCCAGCCTTCGCATCGGCCTCGTGGGCGTGGCGATCGACTTCTACGTCTGGTCGCTCGACCGCTACGTGCGCGCGTTCTCCGTGAACATGGACATCGACGTGCCGGCGAACCTGGTCGTGACCCCCGAGGGCCTTCAGCCCGTCATCAAGAAGCTCGGGATCTCGAACACCACGCTCACGAACGCGACCTTGCTGCGCGAAGATCCCGCGAAGGTGGCGAGCGCGCTCGAAGGCCTCGTCGGCGATATGGTGGGCGGACTGCTGGGCGGCGCCATCAGCCCGATCGATCTCAACTCCTCGCTCGCGACGACGGGTCTCACGCTCGACATCCCCGAGTCCGTCGACGGCAAGGGCTCGCCTGGGCTCCGCAAGCTGACGAAGGGCAGCGACGACTTCCTCGGGATCTTCGCGACCCTCGGGCTCGCGAGCGCCGCGCCGATGATGCAGTCCGAGACCAAGGCGAGCGTGCACTCGCTCGACGTCGACAGCGAGGGCCTGCGGATCGCGACCATCACGCCGCACAACGGGCCGCGGGCGACGCTCGAGCTCGGCTCGTCGCTCGACGACGGCAGTCGCTCGGTCGAGTGGCAGTACAAGATCGATCGCGGTCCATGGCGCCCGTTCGTGCGCACGCGCCGACTCGTCATCGAAGAGCCGACCCTCAGAAACCAGGGCAAGCACCGCGTCTACGTCCGCTCACGCGTCGTGGGCGAGCCGATGTCCCTCGATCCGGAGCCCGAGGAGCTCGAGCTCATCGTCGACGACATGGCCCCGGAGGTGCGCGTGAGCGAGCCCGAAGACGGCCGCGTGCGCGTCGATGCCGCCGACTTCGTCAGCAGGACGGACCGCGTGCAGGTGCGCGTGCGGTTCGGCGATGGCACCGACGCGAGCGACGGGAGCTTCGGCCCATGGTCCGAGTGGATGGCGTCGAGCGAGCTTGCGGCGTTCGACTCGGGCAACGCGACGCTCGTCGGCATCGAGGCCAAGGACGAAGCCGAGAACGTCGCGCAGGTGACACACGCCCTCATTCGTGGCGACAGCGCCGCCGCGGGCTGCCAGTGCAGCGTCGAGCAGCCAAAGGGCAGCGCGGGCGGACTCGCGCTCGGGCTCGGCTCGCTCCTGTTCGCCTCCCTCTTCGGACTGCGCCGCGGTGCCCGCCCGAAGTCGAGGCGCCCCATCGCTCAGGCGAACGTCACGCAGAGACCTCGCCGCGCGGGTGCGAAGTCGGGGGGCCGCCTGGCCACGCTCGCGGCATCCTCGCTGTTCGTGCTCGCGGCGGGCAGCGTGCCCGGCTGCTCCTGCAGCGAGGAGGTGAGCATCCCGAACGACTGCCGCCACCGCGGCGACTGCCTCGTCGTCACGCCCGGACTCGTCGGCGCCTACACCTCGGCGGCGGTCTCGGATGCGGGCGACATCTGGGTCGCGGGCTACCTCGAGGCGAACTGGGATCCGAACGTCAACCTGAGCTTCGGGGATCTCGTCGTCGGCAAGGTCGATGGCGATCGCGTCGAGTGGAAGGTCGTCGATGGCACCGATCCCGAAGAGGTCGTCGACGCGCAGTCGTACGATGTGCAGGGCTTCCGTGAGGGCAAGACCGAGTCCGGCGACGACGTCGGCATGTGGACCTCGATCGCGATCGGCGCCGATGGGCAGCCGGCGGTCGCGTACTACGACGCCTCGAACCACGCGCTGAAATTTGCGGCGGCATCGGGCCAAGGATGGCGCGTGACCACGGTCGTCGCGGGCACCGGCGGCGCCGACCACGGGCGCTACGCCAAGCTCCACCTGCTCGGCGGCAAGCCGACCATCGCCTACCACTTCATCGAGCGCCAAGGCGGCAAGGTCGCGAGCGGCGTTCGCGTCGCGGTCGGCGCCGACGCAGCGGGCTCGAGTTTCTCGATCGAGGATGTCGTGGTCGACGCCACGACGCCTTGCACCGCCGAGCTCTGCGAGTCGGGGACGGCGTGCCTCACGGATGGGACCTGCGTGAAAAAATCGGGCGATTGTGCCGATGAGTGCCCGTCGGGCGAGGCCTGCGTAGTCGACGGTGGCTCTGGGGCCTGCAAGGCGGCGAAAGCGGCCGGCGCCACGATCACCTACCCCGCCGAGGTCGGGCTCTACGTCTCGTCGGCGCCGCGGCCGGACGGGTCGCTCGCGATCGCCTACTACGATCGGGTGCACGGCAACCTCGCCGTGGCCACCAAGACCGGCAGCGCATGGTCGAGCGCGATCGTCGACGGACAAGACGCGCAGGGCAACGACACTGGCGACAAGGGGATCGCTGCGTCGCTCGCGATCGACGAGGGCGGCAATTTCCACATCGGCTACGTCGATGGGCTCGCCGAGACGCTGAGCTACGCGTTCATGGCGGGAGGCGCCGGCGCGCCCACGCTCGAGGTCGTCGACGATGGCCTCGGTGACGGCGACGGGCACCACATCGTCGGCGACGACGCCCACGTCTTGGTGACGCAGAGCGGCGTCGTGCGCATGAGCTACCAGGACGCGACGGCGGGCACCCTCAAGGTCGCGGTCGGCGAGCCGAGCGGCAACGCGCACACCTGGACGAGCTCGGCGGCCGCGCAAGAGGGCTTTGCGGGCTTCTTCACGCGGCAGCTCGTGCACCAAGGCGCGCTGAAGGTCGTCAACTGGTGGCGCGTCGCGGGCCCGCTGCCGGTGGGCGACGTGGCGATCGTGACGTCGCCCGACCCGAGTTCGGGCCCACAATAAGCCCGCTGAATCTGAGCTTCGCGCGGAGCTTCGGGCCCACGCCCGAGCCGCGCCGCATCAGGCAGCGACGTGCTCGACGTCGAGGGTCGCGGTCGACGCGCCGAACACCGTCTTGCGCTCTTCGGCGACGACCGCGAGCAGCTCGGCTTGGGTCGCGACGCCGCTCTCGAGGAGCCCGCGCATGTAGCCGTCGACGTAGCCATGAGCGCGCGACATGCGCGGGTGCGCGGCTCCCGTCGAGCGTGCGACGAACACGTCGTGAAGCAACTTCTTGAGCTCGGCCAACATCACCGACTTCGACGTCATGGATCTCCTCCGAAGAGGTGCGGCTGCCGCACCCGAACGCGCGTGAGCGAAGTGCGCACGACGCGTCATCGACGTCGCCATCGCTACCGAATGAGCCGCGCGCGGGCCAAATTGTTCGCGCGAGCTGCGAGGTGGTTCGCGCCAGCTTTGAGGTGTCACGCCTTCGCGACGAGCTCGCGCATGACCTGGTCCGCCGCGCGCGCATCACGCGCCACGAGCGCGTAGCTCTTGCCCTTGCGCGGTACGAGCACGATGCGATGCTTGCCGTGTCGCTGCCCGAGGCGCGCGAGCAAGAGATCCAGCGCGAGCCCCACGGCGAACACCGCCGCCCCGACCGCGATGAGCGACGGCGAGCCGACGCGCCCGCCATCGAGCATGAGCGTCGAGCCGACGTAGGTCCCGAGACCGAGCGCGATCATGCCGACGTAGAGGGCGAGCCGCGGGTAGCTCACCTCGCGCACGGCGCGCGCGAGGTTGTCGAACGGGATGAGCACCTCGCGGGACCGCACGGTGCGCCCGAACAGCTCGAGCTTCTCTACGATGGCGATCCCGCTGGCCGCGACGACGAGCTCGCCTTCGTTCCGGCGGCGCATGAAAATCCCGGGGAAAGCGCGTAAAACTGCGCGAACCAGGAGCAACCCCGTCAGCGCCTCGAGCAAGAGCCGCGCGGCACCGAGCGGAGCTGGGACCCACACGCCAGCGACGCGGGCGCTCGGCTGACGCCCTCCACTGCGCGAGCCACGACTTGCCGGGCCGTTCGGCGCGGCGTCTCCGCTAGCGGCGGAGCCTTCGCCGTCGCTCCGAACCCGGGCCAGAGTGAGCTCGGCGCCAACGCCGCGCAGCGTCGGGTCCGAGAGGTCTTCGACCAGCCCGGCGAGCACGGCCGCGCCCGCGCTTCCGAGCTTCCTGAGCGCAGCGATCGCATAGAGCGCCTCACCGCGGCCGCTCTTCGCGAGGCACGCATCGCGCGCGCGCACGAGGTCCGCCAGGGCCGCGCCGAGCGCCTCGACGTCAGCGCCGTCGGCTCCCTCCACGTGAGCGAGCACGTCGAGCGGCGTGTTCGCGCCGAGCCAAACCAGCGCCGCTGCGATCGGGGTCGCACGATCTTGCAGCGTGCCGTCCTCGCTCGCGAGCCCCAACGCCGCGAGCCGCGAGACGACCCTCGCCTCGTCGTGAGTGAGCGCGCTCTCCCCGGCGGAAGTTTTTCGCGCGAGGGCTGCGAACACGTCGACGCCGGCGACGTCGCCCTCGCCCTCGCCGAGCCCGTGCTCTCGGAGCAGCTCGTCGAGGCCGTCGCCGAAGCGCTTGCGCCGCTCGTCCGCCGCGGTCTTCGCGAGCGTCCAGGCAACGTTCGCGAGCTCTCCGCGCCGCGGATGCTCCAGAAGGGCCTCTTTCGCGTCGCCGTCCACGCGCCGTCGCGTCTCCCCCAGGCAGACGCGGCGGTCAAGCGTCATCTCTGCGTCGGGCCTGCCTTCGAGGCGATCTCTTGCCAGGCCCCGATGAAGCTCATGATGCGGCGCATCTCGACCAGCGTCGCGTCGGCGTGCGCCCGGATCGTGCGACCCTGGCGCGTGTACGTGGGGCGCGCGAAGAGCGGTGGCAGGCCGAGCAGCGACGCGCCGGGCAAGGGGTTCGGCCTCAGCTCCTCGACCGCCGTCGCGAGGTCCCGGAGGGCCCGCTCGGCGCCCTCGGGGGTCGCGTCCTCGGCCTCGACGTCGAGCGAGAACTTGTCGCCGAGCGGCGTCAGGCGAAGGCGAACCCAGGCGATCGATTTCGGAAATTTCATTCCGGTGTTCATGACGCCCCGCCATGGGGTCGCGATGTGCATCACGATGAGGTCCTGGCCCGACTTCTTGAAGCCCTGCATGTCACGCACCCGCGCGAGCTCCGCCTTCGCCGCCGCCGGCAGCACGACGAGGAGACGCTCGTCCGGGTTGATCGCGGCGACGTGCGCGCCGTTCGGTCCGAACGTAGCCGTCGGGAGCGGAGAGCCTTTCTGCCACTTCCCACGCGGCCGGCTCTTCCTCATCGCAGCGTCGAGCGCGGCACGAACCTTCGCCGTCGCGACGTTGTACTCGACCACCGCGACGACGACACTCGCGCTCTTCATGTGCGGCCCGCTGATCAGCACGTGATCGAAGTCACGCACCGGATCGAGGGTCGTGCCGCCGATCAGCTCCTTCCATTGCGGCAGCATGGCGAGCAGCTCGCCGAACAGCGGCCCGAGCGCGTGCCGTCGCGCGACATCGCTGGCGATGTACACGCGCACGTTCGGGTGCTTCGCCTCGATCGCAGACGCGGCTCCGGCGACGCGCCGCGGATCGTCGACGGGGACCGGACCGGGCGGCGTCGCTGGGGCGGCACTCGGCTCCGCGGACGCGACCAGGGGAGGAGTCGCGGACGGCGCTGAGCTCGCCGTCGGCGCGGCGCTCACGCTCGGTGCAGGACGAGCGCTCGGTTCCGCGGACGCGCTAGCCAGCGGCGCACCGGTGGCCAGTGGCGGCGCGCTCGCCG
>SYFR01000066.1 GCA_005800325.1 Myxococcales bacterium
GATACGGCTTCTGGACGACCGAGCTCACGATGGCGCTCGCGCCTACGAGCTCGCCGGCGAGCGCTCGCGCCGCGGTCTCGTCGAGCACCGTGACCCGCTCCACGTCGAGCTTCTTGCCGAGCTCTCCGTCGCTCGAGAAATCCTTGCCGCTCGCCACGCGCGCGCCGTCCACAGTCACGCTCGTCGCCGAGAACGGGCCGCCGGACGCGCCGAAGACCCCGTCGAGGTCCCAGTAGCTCGCTGCGCGGAAGCTCATGCGCTCGCGCTCCCGCTCCACCAGGATCCGCGTCGCCACGCTCTGCACGCGGCCGGCGCTCAGCTTCGGCATCACCTTCTTCCAGAGGACGGGCGAGACCTCGTAGCCGTACAGGCGATCGAGAATGCGCCGCGCCTCTTGCGCCTCCACGAGCTGCCGATCGAGCTCGCGCGGGTGGCTGATGGCGTCCTTGATCGCGCTCTTCGTGATCTCGTGAAACACCATCCGCTTGACCGGCACCTTGGGCTCGAGGACCTCGAGCAAGTGCCACGCGATGGACTCGCCTTCGCGATCTTCGTCGGTCGCGAGCAGCAGCTGGTCGCTCTCCTTGATGAGCTTCTTCAGCTTCGCGATGTGCGGCTTCTTGTTGGCGTCGAGCACGTAGAGCGGCCGAAAGTCATTCTCGACGTCGACCCCGAGCCGCGCCCAGCTCGTCTTCTTGTGGGCCGCGGGCACGTCGCTCGCGTTGCGCGGCAGATCGCGAATGTGCCCGATCGAAGACTCGACCACGTAGTCGTTTCCAAGGAACGCCGCGATGGTTCGCGCCTTGGCGGGGGACTCGACGATGACGACGGACTTGGCCACGGGGCGGAGGAGGTACGTCCGGGTTGGTGGGGCTGTCAAGCGAAGCGCGCCCCGGGGATGGCCGCATGGCGCCGCGAAATCGTCGGTGCGGCTACCGCGTCTTCATGTATGAGAAAGTGCGACTCAGTTGGCCGTCGCGCACGCCGGCCGGTAATTTGCCAAAGGAATCCAGCATCATGGGCATCGAAGACCACGTCCGAGAGAGCATCGCCGAGACCCTCGCGGAGCTCGTGTCGCGTGGCGAGCTCAGAGCGGCGGTGACCGGCGCAAAATTCTCGGTCGAGCGGCCCAAGCGCCCCGAGCATGGCGACGTGGCGACCAACGCGGCGCTCGCGGTGCAGAAGCTCGCGGGCCGACCGCCACGCGACATCGCCGCCCTCCTGGCCGAGCGGCTCGAGCGGCGCGAGGACGTCGCGAGCGTCGAGATCGCGGGCCCGGGGTTTCTCAACCTACGCCTGAAGGCGGCGGCATTTCAGCGCATCGCCGGAGAGATCCTGCGTGCCGGCAGCGGCTACGGTCGCGCGCCCGCGGCCGTGCGTGGCCGCGCGATGGTGGAGTTCGTCAGCGCGAACCCGACCGGGCCGCTGCTCATTTCTCACGGACGCGGCGCGATGGTCGGCGACGCGATCGCCGCGCTGATGGAGGCGTCTGGCTACCACGTCAACCGCGAGTACTACATCAACGACTACGGCAACCAGGTGCGCCTCTTCGCGCAGTCCGTGCGGGCCGCCGCGAAGAAAGAGGAGGCGCCCGAGGGCGGGTACGGCGGCGGCTACGTGCATGAGCTCGCGAGCTACCTCGCCCTGAACCACGCGGCGCTGCTCGCATCCGGCGACGACGCGGCGCTCTCGCGGCTCGCGGTGACGCGCATGCTCGATGGCGTCCCGGGCTCGCGCGAGCTCGGCGGCATCAAGAATACGCTCGCGGGGCTCGGGGTGCGCTTCGACACGTTCACGAGCGAGGACTCGCTCCACCGCTGGGGCAAGGTCGACGCGTGCCTCGATGAGCTAGAGCGCGCCGGGCGCCTCGAGACGCGCGAGGGCGCCGCCTTCATGAAGACGGTGGAGTACGGCGACGACAAGGACCGCGTCGTGCGCAAGGCGGACGGCAACACCACGTATTTCGCGGCGGACATCGCCTACCAGGTCGACAAGTTTCGGCGCGGCTACGACCACCTCGTGCTCGTGCTCGGCGCCGATCACCACGGCTACGAGGCGCGGCTGCGCGCGGGGATCCGGGCCTTCGGCCTCGACGATCGGCGCTTCGAGGTGATGTTCTTTCAGCTCGTCAGCCTGCTGCGCGACGGCAAGCCCTACAAGATGGGCAAGCGGCTCGGCAACCTCATCACGATCGACGAGGTCGTCGACGAGATCGACGAGGCGGCGCGGCGGGTGGGCGCGGGTGCGGACGCCTTGCGGTACTTCTATCTCTCGCGCCACTGGAACGTGAGCATCGACATCGACATCGAGCTCGCGAAGAAGGCGACGCTCGAGAACCCCGTCTTTTACCTGCAGATGGGGTTCGCGCGTCTGTGCTCGATCCTCCGCCGCGCGCAGGAGGTCTTCGGGCTCGAGCCCCCACCGTTCTCCGAGGCGCTCGCCGAGCGCATCGCGCACCCTGACGAGCTCGCCATGCTCGCGCACCTCGGGCGCTTCCCCGCGCTGGTGCTCGAGGCGGCCGACGCGCGGGAGCCGCACCGCATCCTCTTTTTCCTGGATGAGCTCTCGAAGCAGTTCCAGAGCTACTTCACGCGCCTGAAGAGCGAGGGCGACGCCATCCTTCCGCTCGCCTCGCAGATGGCCGAGCCGCACTGGAAGGACCGCTGGGATCAGGAAAAATCCTTGGCCCGTTTGCTCTGGGTGAGGTGCATTCACACCGTCTACCGCGCCGGCCTCCGGCTCCTCGGGATCACCGCGGTCGAGCGAATGGTCCCGCTCGCGGCGCGAGACGCCGAGGCCACCCCGGAGCTGAGCCCGCACCCGACCGAACCGGACTCCGACTGAGCACCCGCCCGACTGAGCATCAGCGCCACGGAGCCCCCGCCCGAGACGCGAGAAAGCGCACGAACATGGCAAAGACCCCCCGCGAACGCATCAGCGCCGAGACCGTCAGCGTGAAGAACCTCGAGTGCATCGAAGAGGCGTCGCCGCAGAGCCACTCGGGTCGCCTCGGCGCGATGGTGATGGCGTCGTTCGGCGGCGCGTGCATCGTCTTCTCGGCGCTCTTCCTCGTGCGGTCGCCGACGGACGAGAAGTCGCAGGCCGCCGATCCGCTCGGCGAGCTGGTGGCGGCGTCGCACCCCGCTCCGTCGAAGAAAAAGGCGGCGCTCGGGCTCGCGCCGGACGAGGTGAGCTTTCCCTCGGTGCTCTCCGCCAGGAAGGACGCGACGACCGCGATGGCGGCGGTGCAGCGGGACAAGGCGACTCCGGGCGAAGCGCCGCTCGACTTGGCAGCGACCTTCGTGGAGCCGCCCGTCGCGAGCGATCGCCTCCCGGTCGTGCCGCTGCCCGCGCAGGACATCCTCGGAGATCGCGCAGCGCCCGTGGCCCACACCGACACGCTCGCGACGATGGCCAAGGAACTCTCGCGCGAGCCGGCGACGGGTGAGCTCGCGGCGGCGGGCGCGCCGGGCGCCTATCAGCTGCAGGTAAGCTCGTTCAAGACGCGTCCCGAGGCCGAGGCGTTCACGATGTCGCTGCGGCGCCGCGGACACAAAGCCCACGTCGAAGAGGCGCAGGTGCCGATGCGCGGGACCTGGTACCGCGTGAAGATCGGGCCCTTCAAATACAAGCGCTCGGCGCAGATTTATCGGGAAGAGTTCGAGGCGAAGGAGCGCGTCGTGAGCTTCGTAGTCGATCCGCCGAAGACGTCCGTGAAGGTCGATCTCAGCGTCGCCGAGCCGAGCGAGTAGCGAGCGGCAGCCGCGCGGCACGGCACGCACCTCGCCGCCGCTCCGCGTGGCGTCGACGCTAGTTTTTCTTCCGCTGCAGGTGCCTCTTGGCCGCCATCTGCACTGCGGCCGAGACGTTCTTGTCGCCGGAGAGGCGCTTGAGGTCCGACTCACGCAGGTGGTGGATGAGCGAGATCGAGATCGCGATCGGCGTCTTCGAGTTCAAGACGAGGTTGTGCTTGACGGTGTAGCTCTTCAGCCACTCGTTCGTGCCGGCGATGATGCGCAGGACCTCCTCCGAGATGCCGCGATTGCGGGCGATCTGTGCGACCTCCGACTCTTTCAGGAGCGGGCTGCGCGCGGCCGCCGCGGCGACGACCTTGTTCTGCTCGCGAATGAGCATCATTCGCTCTTCCTTCGAGCCGAGCATCGCGCGACGCACCTTCTGAGAGACGGACATCTCCGCGATGCGCTGATAGAGCGGCTTGAACTTGTCATCGACCTGCTCCTTGCCTTCGCCGTCCTCGAAGAACGCATCCTCCCCGGCCTCTTCCGTGAGGCCCTCGGCGAGCTCTTGCTGCTCGTAGAAGGCGACGTCGTCGGGCAGCGCCTCTTCGCTCGGCTCGGCGATGAGCTCGTCCTCGATGGCGCGTTTTGCCTCTTGCCACGCGGGGATCCCCTGGACCGCGACGTCGTTGCGAGCCGCGAGCTCGACGATGCGGTCGCAGGTCGACATCCGGGTCGCCTTGTTCATGTAGAGCGCGGCGATGAGCTCGGGGTGTGCGAGCAGGCGCTCTTGGTTCGTCGCCACGAGCTCGGTCGCGCGCTCGTCGCCGCTCGCCGCGAAATGGAGCGCCGTCTCCACGGCGCACGTCGGCATGAGCAAGAGCTTGGCGAGCGTCTCGTGCGCGCGGGCGTAACGCCGCGCGAGCGCGTCGACGACGAACCCGTCGAGAGTCGCGCCGAGCGCGCCTTGCAGCAGCGGGCCGGGCAGGGCCGAGAGGGTCGCCTCCGCGACCGCCGCCACGGGATCGCCCGTGCGGGCCGCGAGCATGGCGACGACGGTGACGACGGCCTCCGGTCGAAGCCCGAGCACGATGCCGCGCGCGGCCATCTCGCGCAGGCGGGGGGGCGCGCCGTCGGCGAGGATCTGCTTCGCCGGTTCGGGAAGCGTCGCGACATCGGGCAGGGCGATCATCGGCGCCTCGTCGAGCATGGGTATTTGCGGCAGGGCATCCGGCGGATTATCTTCGACCCGTCCGCGAGGCGCAAACGGCACTCGCGAACTCTGGGATGCACGCTTCGGGGCACGCCGCCCGAGCCAAAGGAAGACGGGAACTCGATGTTCGGTTTCATCAACAAGGGCATTCAGCAGATGATGATCGCGCGGCCCGAGGCGGCGCATCGGCTCATTATCTACAAGTGGCCGGACCGCACGATCCCGATGTACTCGCGCCTGACCGTCAAGAGCGACGAGGGCGCGGTGTTCTACAAAAACGGCGTGTGCATGGGCGTGCTCGGCCCGGGCGTTCACTCGCTCGACGGCGCGAACATCCCGTTCTTGAAGAACCTCATCGACGGCGCCACGGGCGGAAACACCCTGCTCGGGGAGGTGTTCTTCGTCCGCAGCCAGCCGAACCGCAACGATCCGATCAAGTTCGGCAAGCAGCTCTCGATGATCGATCCGGGCACGGGCGTGCCCTGCAATCCCGGCGTGCACGGCGAGCTCGTCGTGCGGGTCGTCGATCCGGTGGCCTTCATCCTCGGTATCGCCGGGCAGTCGCTCCAGCCTGAGGACAACACGGCGATCCTCGGGTGGCTCAGCAAGCGCATGGCGGACTACGCCGAGCCGATCCTCGCCAACTTCCTCAAGGGGACGGGGGAGAGCCTGCTCAACATGAGCGCCTTGAGGGGCGAGCTCGAGAAGGCGCTGATGGCGGCGCCCCCAGCTGCGCTCAGCGAGGTGGGCTTGCAGCTCGTGGAGCTGACGACGCTGAACGTCGTGCTGAATGCCGAGCAGCGTCGCGAGGTCGGCGAGGTGTGGAAGCAGACGCAGGTCGGCGGCGTCGAGGACAAGCTCAATGCCGCGGAGCTGCGGCGCCAGATGCAGCGCCGGCAGATGGAGATCGGCGTCAACGTCGCCGAGCGCGCCGCCTACGTCGATCTCGCACAGAACCCCGGGTACATGCAGTACGCGCAGGCCGAGGCCATCATCGGCGCGGGCCAGGGCATGGCCAATGGGGGCGGCAACGCCGGGATCGCCGGGCTCGGCGCGCAGATGGCGATCGGCGCCGGCATGGCGGGCATGTTCCAGCCGGCGATGCAGTACCAACGCGTCGCGGCGCCGGCGGGTGGCGCGGTGTGCGGCGGCTGCAGCTTCAACAACGTGGGCGGCGGAAAATTCTGCGCGAACTGCGGCCAGCCGCTCGCGCCGCCGCGCCCCGCCGGGAGCTTCTGCACCGGGTGCGGGACGCAAAACGCCGCGGGCGCCAAGTTCTGCGCGAGCTGCGGCGCCTCCCAAGCCGCGGCGGCACCACCCGCGGGCGGATGACGTCGTAGCGTCTGCGAAGCGGCGACCGGCGTCGCTGAGCGGCACAGCCGGGACCTCGGCGTCGTGGGGGCAGCGCCTGCCGGATGGGGGCTCGCGCCGTTTGGCTCTCGATTCTGTCGATTCGAGCGACTAGCCTCCGCCGCAACGTGGCAAAGCTCGCGGTACTTCTCGTCGAGAGCGATCCGAAGCAGCTCAAGCTGCTCGCGGCGAGTCTCGAACAAGACGGCTATCAAGTTCTTACGGCCGGCGATGGGGAGGCGGCGCTCGCGACCTTGTCGCACCATGCGCCGGACCTCATCATCGCGGCGACGGCGCTCACGCGGCTTGACGGCTACGCGCTCGTCGAACAGGTGAAGGCCGACGTCGATCTCGCCGATATTCCGGTCCTTCTCATGACCGAGGGCCAGTCGCGCGCCGACAAGATCCGCGCGCTCGAGGTCGGCGTCGACGAGTGCCTGAGCAAGCCGGTCTTCGTCAAAGAGCTCTTGTCGCGGGCTCGCATGCTGCTCGCGAAGCAGGTGCGCGAGCGCCTCAGCGTGACGGGGAGCGGCGCTCCCGTGTCCGGGAGCCTCAGCGATCTCGCCGTCATCGATCTCCTCGAGGCGCTCTCGCGCGCTGGGCAGACGGCGGTCGTGCACCTCGCTTGGGGCGCGAAGCGTCGCTCCGAGGCTCGGGAGGGCGAGATCTACCTCCGCAAGGGCTCGATCGTCGACGCCGAGCTCAAGCAGCTCCGCGGCGAAGAGGCCGTGTTTCGGCTGCTCGGGTGGACCGAGGGACGCTTCGAGGTCGAGATCACGCCCGTCACGCGCCCAGCGTCGGTCGAGCTCTCCACCCGCAAGCTGCTCGACGCCGGCGTCCGCCACGCGGCCGAGTGCGCCAAGCACTACGTGAAGCTTCCGAGCTTGGAAGAGCTCGTCGTCGTCGACCACGACGGCCTCGCCGAGAGCATGGCGGACGTGCCCGAGGCGCTCGCCGACTTGCTCGCGCTCTGCGACGGAACACGCACGCTGCACGACGTCGTCGACGAGTCGCCGTTCGACGACATGTCGACGCTCGCGACCCTGTCACGCCTCGCGGACGATGAGCTCCTGCACGTGGCGAAAGACCCGCGTGGTCGTGAGGCCGCGCCCGCGCGCGGTCGGGAC
>SYFR01000067.1 GCA_005800325.1 Myxococcales bacterium
GGCAGGTCCGTGCGGCCCGGCAGGCCCGTGCGGCCCGGCAGGCCCGTGCGGCCCGGCAGGCCCGTGCGGCCCGGCAGCTCCGTGCGGCTCGGCAGTCGGTTCGCCAGTCAGTGCCGAAGGAGGTACGCCAGTCGCCGGATCGCTCGTCGTCGCCGGCACCGGCGCGCTCTTCCACTTCGACACGTCCGCGCTCGGCACGACGCTCCCGAGATCCTCGACGAGCTGCTCGGCTTGGGCCTTGCCCACCGGCGCGGGCAAGCGCAGCTGCTCGGTCACGACGGCGAAGGGAGCTTCCTTGTCGCCGGTGTGCCAGAGCTCGAAGAACCCGAGCTCACTCTGCTTTCCGCGATACGCGACGCGCAGTACGCGCTCTGCCCCCTCGGGGAGCTTCTCGAGGTGGCTCGTGGGTCGCAGCCGCTCGACCTTCGTGAGCCAGTTGCCCACGGTCTCGTCGTTCACGTCCGGGCTCGCCGCGTCCGCCCAGAACCGCCGCCCCTCGGTCCCGCCGCGCACGACATTGCGCGCCGCGCCGCCGACGGTGAGCGACGCCGCCTCGACGTCGGTGAATTTCCACTCGTGCTGGTTCGCCTCGCGCAGCCGCACGGCCCCCGCCGCCACGTCGCGGCTCGGCGTCGCGTCGACGACGTAGATGGCCTTCGTCGCCTGGTCCTGCACGTAGCGATCGCCGGTGCCGGGCGCATTCGCCCCGAGAATGAGGACGTGCTCGGTGCCCGCGACGGTGACTCGCAGCGTGCCCTCCGGCTTTTCGA
Source organism: Myxococcales bacterium (assembly GCA_005800325.1). Taxonomy (GTDB): domain Bacteria; phylum Myxococcota_A; class Polyangia; order Polyangiales; family Polyangiaceae; genus SYFR01. The sequence goes on from SYFR01000067.1 coordinate 771, forward strand.
GCCCGAACTCGCCGAGCCGCTCGACGGCGACGCTGCCGATGGCGCGCTTGGCGCGAAGGGTCGCAAGCTCCGTCGCCAATTTCTTCGCCGTCGTCGCCGCAGCGAACGTCGCCGCCTCTGCGGGCGCGGGCTTCGGAGCCTTGTCGTCCTTCGCGTCGCCGTCTTTCTTCTCGGGCTCGGCCGCGGCCTTCGGCTCGACCTTGCCGAGGTACCAGATCCCCGCCGCGTCGCTCTTCTTCTCGAGGGTGATCTTCTTGCGCTCGTCGTCGTAGGACACCGCGGTCACGTCCTCGGCCTTGCCGCGCCACAGCTCGACCTCGCCCTGCGCGAGCGGCTTGTCGGCAGCGTCTTTCGGCCGCGAGCTCACGTACGCCACGAGCGCCGCGAGCGCGAGCAGCGCCAGGTGAATGGCGCTTCGCCGTAGCTCTTTCATTCCTCGTCCTCCGCGCCACCGCCGACGGTCGCGTCACCCTTGGCGGTCGCGTCCCCCTTGGCGGTCGCAGCATCTGCAGGCCTTTCCGCCCGCTTTTCCGTCGGTTTGCGGCGCTTCTTGGGGCGCACCGTAAAGAAGAAGCCGAGCCCGAGCACGAGCGAAGGCGCGCCGAGGATCGAGCCATAGAAGTAGAGCTGATCTTGGGATTTCGTGTGAACGAGCGCGACGTCCTCTTCGCTGCTCACGGCTCCCGTGAAGCTCTCTTCGCCGCCGAGCCACCGGAGGGCCTCGACGAACAGCACCTGGTTGCCCGGCACCCGCGCCATGAAGAAATCGCCGAGCGCATCCGCGTCGCCGAGCACGACGGCGCGCAGCTCGCGCGCGTCCTTGCCCTCGCCGTGTTTCTTCGACACCGCCGCGACGAGGTTGAAGACCGCCTTCTTCTCGTCGCCGCCCGGAGCCAGGTCGCCGTTGATGTCGAGGAAGGTGCCGCGCGGGCTCTTCACCGAGAAGTCGACCGAGTAGGCCTTGTCGAGATCCTTCAGCTTGTCGAGCGCGGCCGCGCCGCTGAGGACGGCGTACGCGCCGCGGCTCTGCTCCTTGCTCAAGGTCGACACCGAGGCGTGCGACGAGAACGTGTTCGTCGCGAGGACCTTCTTGTCGCCGGGGCCGCCGGTCATGCGGACGGTCGCCTTCTCGCTCACGACGAGCGGCGCCTGCCAGTCGATGCCCAGGGCCGAGGCGAGCGCCCCGTGCGCGGCCTGCGACTCGGGATCGAGCGCGAGGAGCAGCTTGCCGCCGCCGTCGGCGTAGCGACCGAGCGTCTCGACCTCGGCGTCGCTGAGCGCGGTCGTCGGGCCGAGCACCAGCACCGCCGCCGCGTCGTCGGGCACCGCGCTGCCGAGGCCGTCGCCGATGCCGAGCGTCTTCGTGCCGTAGTTCTGCATCTCGACGAGCTGCTTGACGATCTCCGCCGTGCGCTCGGTGCGCTTGTCGGTCTCCTGGTTGAGCTCGCCGTGGCCCACGGTCAGGTACGCGGTGCGCTTGTCGCGCACGATCTTCATCAGCACCTTCTGAAACTCGCCGTCGATCTTCTTCAGCGTGCGGCGCGCCTTGTCCTCTTCGATGCCGATCTCGAGCTTCTGGCTCAGCTTGCCGCGCTGGAGCACGAGCACGCCGTCCTTCGTGAGCTTGTGCTCCTTCGCGAGCTTCGGCTCCGCTTGAAAGTCGTGCAGCGTGACCTTGAGCTTGCCCTCGCGGCCAAGCTTCAGCTCGTCGAGGTAGCTCATCACCTGCGAGCGCACCTCGGTCGTCGGCGCGAAGAACACCAACACCTCGAGCGGCTCGCTCAAGGCGTCGATCATCTTGCCCGTGGCCTCGCTCGGCCGCCCGACGCGAAAGTACGAAAAATCCGCGCTTTTATCGCTCTTGTCGGCCGCGTAGGTGAAGAGCGCGCCGTAACTTGCCGCGCACGAGAGCGCCACCCCGCTCGCGATCGCCGCGAGCACACGGCGTGACTCGAGCCGCTCGGCCCGCCGCATCGACGCCCGCGAGAGCTCGCCGAGGACGCTCGGCACGACGCTCACGAGCATGAGCGCGACCCACGCGACCGTGACGATGTCGCCGAACGGATCCTCCCCGGTCAGCGAGGCCGGCTTGGCGTGGGCGAGCTCGCGGCCGGACGTCGTGGTCGCGTAGTAGCCGAGCAGCGCCACGCACCCGACGGCGCTCAGGGATAAAAACGCCAGCGCCGAGGCCTTCGCTTCGCGACGCGCCCTCACGAAGGCGAGCGCGCGCACGACGCACGAGCCGCTGATGCCGAGCACGCCGAGCAGCGTGACGAGCCTTGAGGCACCCTCGGGCGTGATGATGACGCGCTGCCCGACGAGGAGCGCGCACCAGCCGAAGAGCGCGAGCGGGAGCGCCAAGCTCTCTGCGCGGAGCCCGCCCTTGCCGCCGACAGGCCCTCCGCCGCGAGGCTCTCGCGACTGCACGCCGTCGCTCGCCTGCACGCGGTCGCGCGCGCCGCCGCCCGCCGCGCTGCCTGGATCGGACTTGCTCAGCGCCATCGACGTGCCTCCAAGGTCTTCACCGACGCGAGCAGAAAGAAGAACGCGACCGCCAGGTAGTAGACGACGTTCTCGAGCCGCAGGACGCCGGTCATGAAATCCCGCATGCGAAGGTGGTGGATCGCGAGCTCTTCGAGCACGTCGCGCACCGGCGGATCCGCGATTTTCGCGACCAGCCACCAGAGGTACATCGCGCCGACGAGCACTGCGCCGAGGATCGCCGCCACCACCTGGCTCTTCGCGAGCGCCGAGGCGAAGAGCCCGATCGCCGCGACCGCGCCGCCGAGCAACATGACGCCCGCGTAGCCGACGAGCACGTGCTGGTAGCTCACCTTGCCGTTCACGAGGATGAGCGCCGGCATGTACGCCGTCAGGCCCGTGACCGCGAGGATGACGGCCATCACGCCAAGAAACTTCCCGAGCACGACCTCCCAGTCGCTCACGGGCGCCGTCTTCAGCAAGACGAGCGTACCGGCGTCCTCTTCCGCCGCGACGAGCCGCATCGCGAGCGCGATCGCGAGGATCGCCGTCGTGCCCGACGCGCCATTGAAGAACTCGCTCAGGACCGTGGCGCTCAAGCGCTTCTCTTCGGTGCCGCCGAGCGCGCGCGCCATGAACCAGATCCCGTCGATGAGCAGCACGCCCGCCGCCGCCGCGTAGCCGAGCGGCGAGCGCAGATACGCCTTCAGCTCCCGCGAAAAAATCAGCCCCACGTGGCTCATGACGCCGCCTCCTCACGCTCGCGCTTGCCGCGGCCGGCGAGCTCGAGAAACACCGACTCGAGCTCGCGCGCGCCTCGCTCGAGCCCGACGACGGCGTAGCCCTTGGCGCACAGCGCACGGCAGACCTCGGCCCGCACGTCCGCGGTCGCGCTCACCGCGAGCTTCACGGCGTCGGCCCCGGGCTCGTCCGCCGCTCCGCGGGCGACGCGCGTCACGCCATCGAGCCCACGCACGAGCTCGACGAGCTCGGCTTCGGTCTCGTCCGCAGCGAGCCGCACGACGACGGCGAGGTCGTGCGTCACCATGTGCTCGCGCAGCTCCGACTCGCTGCCCTGCGCGACCAGGCTCCCGTCACGCAAGACGAGCAGCCGGTCGCACGTCTCGCTGATCTCCGAGAGGATGTGGCTCGAGATCACGATCGTCTGAACGCCGCGCAGCGAGCGGATGAGCTCGCGCATCTCGACGATCTGCACCGGATCGAGGCCGCTGATGGGCTCGTCGAGCAGCAAGAGGCTCGGCTTGTGAACGATCGCCTGGGCGATGCCGACGCGCTGCTTGAAGCCGTGCGACAAGGTGTCGATGCGGTCGTCGGCGCGCTCGACGAGCGACGTGAGCCCGAGCACCTCCGACACCCGCGCGGGCACGTCGCTCGCGGCCACGTCGCGCAGCCGCGCGGCGAACTCCAGGAACTCGCGCACGGTCATCTCGCCATAGAGCGGCGGCCGATCGGGCAAATACCCGATCCGCGCGCGCACGAGCCCCGGCTCGGCCGCGAGATCCACGCCGTCGACGACCATCCGGCCCGACGTCGGCAAGAGGTCGCTCGCCAGCATTCGGAGCGTCGTCGTCTTGCCCGCGCCGTTCAAGCCGAGCAGACCAACGATCTCCCCCTTTTCGATGGTGAAGCTCAGCGGCCCGACGGCCCTGGCCTCTCCGTAGTACTTCGATAGCTCGACAATTTCGATCACGGGAATTCTCGCCGGGGCGTATTCGCCCATCTCGCCCTGGCGTTCAACCCTTTCCCGTCTTCGTCGCGGCCGCGCACCTTTGGCCGCGCACTTCTGGCTCGCCACGTGCGAGGCGTGCGTGCGACCCTGCGCGCTCGATGACCGATCTCGACAAGAGCCTCGGGGACGGGTTCGCAAGAACCCCCGAAGACATGGCCACGCTGGTCGCCGCCGGCGTCGCGGCCGCGCGCCGCATGCTCGCGTTCATCGACGCGTCGCCGACCCCCCACCACGCGGTCGCGACGGCAGTGGCGCGGCTCGCTGCCGTCGGCTTTCTCCCGCTCGCCGAAGAGGACGCCTGGACCTTGTTGCCGGGCGATCGTCGCTTCGTCGTGCGCGACACCTCGACCCTCGTCGCGTTCGTGGTCGGTGAGCGCTCCCCCGCGCTCGCGGGGTTTCGCATCGTCGGCGCCCACACCGACTCGCCGAACCTGCGCATCAAGCCGAACCCCGACCTCGTCCGCAGCGGCTACCTCCAGCTCGGCGTCGAGCCCTACGGCGGCGTCCTGCTCACGACCTGGCTCGATCGCGATCTCTCGATCGCCGGGCGCGTGCTCGTCGACGAAGGCAACGGGCGCGTCGGCTCGCGGCTCGTCGACCTTCGCCGCCCCGTGGCGCGCGTCCCGAACCTCGCGATCCACCTCGACCGCAAGGTCAACACCGACGGGCTGCTGCTCAATCAACAGCGACACATGGTCCCCGTGCTCGGCACCGGCTCGCGCATCGACCTCGCCGGCGAGCTCGCCGTCGCGCTCGAGCTCAAGAAGGAGCGCATCCTCGGCCACGATCTGTCGCTCTACGACACGCAGCCCGGGGCGCTCGGCGGCCTCCACGACGAGCTCGTCTACAGCGCGCGGCTCGACAACCTCGCGAGCTCCTTCGCGGCGGTCGAGGCGCTCGCTTCGCTGCCGCCAGGAGGCGCGGCGAGCAGCGTCATCGCGCTCTACGACCACGAAGAGTGCGGCAGCCGGAGCGCAGTCGGCGCCGCCGGCAGCGTCCTTCACGACGTGCTGTCGCGCATCACCGAGTGCCACTCCGAGGGGCAAGCGCAGGCGTTCGCGCGCGCGATGGCGCAGTCGCTGCTCGTCAGCGCGGACATGGCCCACGCGGTTCATCCGAACTACAGCGACCGCCACGATCCCGAGCACGCGCCGCAGCTCAACCGCGGACTCGTCATCAAGTCGAACGTGAACCAGTCGTACGCGACGACCGGTGTCACGCGGGCACGCTTCACCGAGACGTGCCGCCAGGTTGGCTTCGCGCCGCAGAGCTTCGTCGTGCGCAGCGATCTCCCGTGCGGCTCGACCATCGGGCCCATCGCGAGCGCCCAGCTCGGCCTCAAGACCGTGGACGTGGGAGCGCCGATGCTGAGCATGCACTCGTGCCGCGAGCTGTGCGGCTCGCTCGACGTGCACCTCGCCGTCGAGACCTACCGCATCGCGCTCGTCTCGTGAGCGCGGCGTAATTCAGGTGACGAGTCTCTGACTCGCCACCCCGGCCAGCGTGTAGCCGAGGAGCTTGTAGAGCAGGCGCGCGCCGACGTTCGCGTCCCACTCGTCGCCGTCCGGGCCGGGCGCGACCTCGACGAGATCGAAGCCGACGATGCTGCGGCCGCTCTCGACCACGGCCTCGAGGATGCGCGTGGCCTGGCGAAACGTGAGGCCTCCCGGGACCGGCGTGCCCGTGTGCGGACACAGCCCGGGCTCGAGGCCGTCGATGTCGAAGGAGACGTACACCTCGCGCGGCAGCGCCTCGACGATGGCCCGCGCCACGTCGTCGAAGCACCTCCCGCTCATCAGCTCACGCTGGATGCGCGCGTCGTAGAACGGCACGATGCGGCCACGCGACGCCTCCGCCGCGGCGTGCTCTTCGCGGCAAAAGTCGCGCACGCCGACGCTGACGAGGCGCGCGAGCGGCGTCTCGGTCACGACGCGGTGCATGATCGACGCGTGCGAGCCGACGAAGCCTTGGTAGGCGACGCGGAGATCGGCATGCGCGTCGAAGTGCAAGAGCCCGAGCTCGGGATGGCGGCGCACGTGGGCCGCGATGCTCGCGAACGGCACGCTGTGGTCGCCGCCGACGACGCCGACGAGCTTGCCGCGCGCGAGCCAATGCTCGACCGTCGCGCCGAGCCACCCGTCGAGCCAGCGCGAGAGCTCGTTCACGCGGGCGAGCGCCCGAGCCACCTCGGGACGCGGCGGCTCGTCGCCTGCGTGTTCAGCGCCTGCGTGCTCGGCGCCTGCGTGCTCGGCGCCTGCGTGCTCGGCGCCTGCGTGCTCTTCGTAGGCCTCGATGACCTCGAGCGCGAGGCGCGACGCCTCGTCTGCCCGCTCCCGCACCGCCGCGTCGATCGGCAGCATCGCGAGCCCGGCGCGATGCGGCTCCGGCACACCGAGCGCCTCGAGCTCGAGGTCGAAGAGATCGACCTGCACGCTCGCCAAAGCCATCGCCTCGGGCCCGCGCGCGGTGCCGCGCCCGTAAGAGGTCGTCGCCTCCCATGGCACCGGGATCATCACGAGGCGCGCCTCTTCCGGCGCGACGGCAGCTCCGAAGATGTCTTCGATCACCGCGGCCTGATAGCGCCTTCCGCTGGGTGGGCGCAAGCGCGAGCGGCGCTCACGTGACCGCGCCGAGCGACACGTCCGCCGGCGTCTCTTCCGGCGTCGGGATCCACTCTTCATCGGGGCCTTCGTCCGGAAGAACGAAGGTGCTGCCGTCGAAGGCGACGCGCCGCCCCGGCCAGACGAACGTGCGAACGAGGTACGCGAGCAGCGACGGCACGGCGAGCGCCGGGTGCATGAACGGAGCGACCCGCCTCGCGTGCGCCTCGGGCAAGCGGCTCCAGTGAAGCCCGGGCTCAAAGTGATGAATCGTGTGGTAGCCGTTGTTGAACGTGAAGAAGTTCACGAGCCCGCCGACGAAATTGCGGCTGTGGTCGAACTCGCTCGCGGCGTCGCAGCCGTCGTGCTGCAGCAGGTTCATCGTGATGATGCCGAAGCCCGCGTAGCGGTGCGGCACGAACACGTAGAGGAGAAAACACCGCCAATCCAAGAAGAGCAGGCCCCCGAGCATCGCGTAGAGGGCGCCGAGCTCGAGCAGCATCTGGCGAAACCACGCGGGCTTGCGCGTGCGCATCGCGGCCGCATAGCGAGTGTCGGCGCGCATGATGTCCGGCGCCATCCGCGCCATGAAAAGTAGGAGATTCAAGAGGTGCCAGCGAAAGCGCACCTTGCTCGTCCGCATCACGTCGCGGCGCGACTGCGTGTATCGGTGATGGCTCAGGTTGTGCCCCGGGACGAACGAGCTCACCGGGTGGCCGTACGTGCACGTGAGCACGACCTGAAATGCGCGATTGAGCGCGCGCGAGCGAAACACCGGAGCGTGCACGGTGTTGTGCGTGATGACGGCGCCAAAGAACGAGAAAAAGCAGGTCGCGACGACCAGCAGCGCTACGCACCAGGGATTCGTCGGCCGCAGCAGGTAGCCCGTCGCGACGAGACCGAAATAGGTGGCGACGAAGGCCAGCGTTCGGAGATCGGCGCGGTAGCGAAGCATCGAAGCACCTGGGTGGCTGGGGTTAATCGGCACCCCGTCTAGCCCAAGTCGACTCGGAATTCACGCTCCGCCGCAGCCAGCGCGCAGCTGCCGGAGCTACCGCGCGGCGCCGCGCCCGCCGGAGCTGCAAGATAGTTGGCGCTCGGGCGAAACTTACCGCTATTTCCGCACCAGGTTCGCCGCGGTAGGGTGCAACCCGGGTTGGCATGAAGCGCCGCGAGACCGGATCGTACGAGCTCCTCGAGCACCTCGGGAGCGGGGCCACCGCCGAGGCCTGGCGCGCGGCCAGCCCCTCCGGCGACAGCGTCCTCTTGAAGATCGGCCACTCCGAGGCCGACGCCCCGCGGCTCGCAGCCGAAGCCATCCCCTGCGCCCTGGCGACCTCAAGGCGCCTGCCTTCGCTCGTCGATGCGGGGCGCCTCGCCGTCGATCTGCGTCGCCGGCGCGCGTCAGCGGTCGACGGCAAGGACCGAACCAAGCAGGCTTGCCGTCCCTTCCTCGCGCTTCGCTTCCGCCCCGGCTCGACGCTCGACGCCGTGCTCGCCGCGAGCGCCGGCTCGACGACCCGCCAGCTCGCGGCGAACGTCGCGGCCGGCGTAGGCGCGGCGCTCGCGGAGCTCCACGACCTCGGGCTCGCGCACGGCGACGTGAAGCCAGCGAACGTCCTCTGCCATCAAGGCGACGCCGGCCTCGTCGATCGCGGGCTCGTCGATCTCGGGCTCATCGATCTTGGGCTGGCGACCGACGGCTTCGCTCGCGAGCTCGTGGGAGGCACCCCTCGCTACCTCGCGACCGGCGATCGTGAGCTTGGCGACGCACGAACCCGCGACTTGCTGGCCCTCGGCATCGTGCTCGCGGAGCTCGTCGAGCCCGACGTGAGGCACGCAAAGCGCCCGATCGAGCTCGCGCGGAAGTGCCGGCTCGATGGCCCGATCGGTGCCATCGCGCACGCGTTGCTCGCCAAGGAACCCGGCGCGCGACCGTCGGCTCAGTGGGTAGCGCGCAGAGCCGCGCCCCATGCGAGCGCCGTGATCGCGAAATCTGCGGGCGTCGCGCGCTCGGTGCGGGCGACGTACCTGCGGCTGCGAAGGCACGAGCTCGCTCACGCCGATCGGGCGGCCCCCGACGCTGCGCCGTGGCTCGGCGACGCGCTCAGGCTGGTCCACAGGGCTCGCACGCTCGGCGGTTCCGAGCGCGCCCCGCACCTGCGCTTTCGGGAGCGAGAGGGCGTCGAACGTGTGCATACCCTCGGTCCGCTCGACGCCGAACGAAGGCAGCGCTGGCTCGTCGCGCTCGTCGGGCCCGCGGCGCTCGGGTGGCCCAAGGTCGACGACGAGGGGACGAGCGAGCGCGAGCTGGCTCTCGCCCTCGAGGAGCTCGAGGCGCGACGCACGCCGCAGTCCTTCACCTTCTCGGACCTCGACACGACGCTGCGCGGGCGCGTCCCGATCGCGTCCGTCGCGATGGAGCTCGCCTCGCCGCCATCTCCTCCGCAAATCGCACGGATCGCGCTCGCCATCGCTCGCCCCCCGGTCCCGACGGCGGTGCTCGAGCTCGTCGAGTCGCACGCGGCTGAGCTCCCCGACATGCTCGTCCTGGAAGCGGCCAACGCGCTACGTCTTCGCGGCGACCTCGGCCGCGCGCGTGCGCTCCTGTTCGGACGCGAGGGCGGGGGCGGCTTGAGCGCCGACATCCTGCGACGCGCCGGCGACATCGAGCGCGCGACGAAGCTCGCGGAAGCGGAGCTCGCGAGTGGGCGCGATCACGACGGCCGCGCGCGCGCGTGCCTCGGGCGGATGCGGCTCGACGCTGGCGACGTCGCCGGTGCACGCGCCCTCGTCGCAGCTCCAAGGGCCGCCCTCGAGCACGAGGTCGCCGCGCTCGCGGCGATGGCCGACGCCGATCCCGCCCTCGCCCACTCGCTCGCCGAGCGCGGCCTCGCGCGTGCCGCGACGGACGAGGAGCGCGCCCGCCTCTCGGCCACCCTCGCCTACGTCCTCGGCTCGCGCATGCCCGAGGCTTCCGCCCGCGGTTTTCGACGAGCGGCCGAGCACGCGGCCCTCGCGGGGGCCGTCCTCGAAGAGGCCACCTACCGCACGGGCGAAGCCGCATCGGCGGTAGACCGCGGCGATCTCGCCGCTGCCGACCACGCGGCCCGACGCTCCGCGCTGCTCTTCGAAGAGGTCCTGAAGCTCCCCGATCGTGCTGCCCGCGCCTGGCTGTCGCGCGCCGCTGTCCACGCGGCTCTCGACGCCGAGCTCGAGACGGCCCTCTCGGCCGAAGAGGCCGTGCGCCTCGCGCATGCGTCCGGCGATCGCCGAGCCGAGCTCTACGCCATGTTCGCCGTGGCCGACGCCCACCCGATCGCCCACCCGCGCGCGCTCGAGGCGCTGACGCGCGCCGGTGCGCTCGCCCCTCCGTACGCCGCCGAACGCGTGCACTTGCAAGCGCGCCACCACTCGACGGCCCAGTCGAACGCCGTCTCGTACGAGGGAGTCGACGATCGCGTGCAACTGCATGCACGACTTCACCGTCACGGGCTCGACCTCGGCGACCTCGACGCCGACAGCGTCGACGCCATGGCCGCGCCGGAACGCCCGCTCCTCGTCGACGCCAAGCTCGCGTGGTGGGGCGCGCGCGCCGAGCGTCTGCTCGCGGTTGCCCCTGGCCCAGAGCGCGGCGAGCGAGTCGTGATCGCGGCGCTCGTCGCCCTCGCCCGTGCCGAGTGCCCCATCCCAACGCTCGGCAGAGCCGCGTATTTCGGCGCCGAGCTCGCCTCGCGGGCCGGCGACGCTACGAGCCACGACCTGCTCGAGACGACGCGCCGCGCGGCGGCGGAGACGGTGCTTGCCCACAGCACGGGCGAGCTCGCCGAGGCGGCGCGCTCGACGCGCTGGCTCTGCCACCCGTCGGTCCACGGCGCCCCGGCGCTGCCGGCCGCGATCGACTTGCCGCACCTCTGCCGCTCGCTCGCCGAGCGCGAGGATCTCGAGGTGCTCCTCCACCGCGCGCTCGATCTTCTGCTTGGCTCGACGGGCGCCGAGCGAGGGATCTGCCTGCTCGCCACGCGCTCCGGCGAGCTCCGGCCACGCGTCGCTCAAAACCTCGGACGCCGCGAACTCTCGACCGAGCAGCTCGAGCTCTCACAGTCGCTCGCGCGACGCGCGCTCGAGACCGGCATGCCCGTCGTCGCAGCCGACGCGATGACCGAGCTCTCCAGCAGCCACGCGAGCATTCACGCCCTCTCGCTCCGGAGCGTGCTCGTGATTCCGCTCATCGCACGCGGAGAAATCCAGGGCGTCGTCTACCTCGATGACAAGAACCGCCGCGCGGCGTTCGGGGACCGAGAGGTCGCCTCGGCGACGGCGATCGCGCCGCTCGTCGCCGTGGCCATCGCGGACGCACGCGCCCAGGCCGCACTCCGCCGCGCGGCGCGTCGCGCCGACATCGCACGCACCAGGATCGAGCGGACGCTCGCGGAGCAACGCAGCGCCCGCGAGCTCGCCGAAGAAGAGCTACGTCGCCGCGGGGGCTCTAGGCACACGCGGCACGCC
>SYFR01000068.1 GCA_005800325.1 Myxococcales bacterium
ATACTTCATATTTTGCCACTCTTTTTCATCGCTTTCACGATGGGCTTAAATGAGACTGGTCGCTCGCCCGCAAGGTCATTGACCTCTTGTGCAAATACGGAGGGGAAAGAGAGCCTCTTCTCCGCGGTCGAGGCGCTGGCGCCGTGCCGCCCGTCGTTCGTGTCGGTCACCTACGGCGCCGGCGGCAGCACCCGCGATCGCACGCTCGAGCTCGTGGTGCGCATCAAGCAGGAGCTCGGCATCGAGGCCATGGCGCACCTCACCTGCGTCGCGGCCACGAAGGTGGAGATCGCCGCGACGCTCCGGCGCTTGGCCGACAGCGGCATCGCCAACGTCCTCGCGCTGCGCGGCGATCCGCCGAAGGGACACGCGCGCTTCGAGAAAGTCTGTGGCGGCTTCTCCTACGCGAGCGAGCTCGTGCGCTTCATCAAGGAAGAGGGCTACCCGTTCTGCGTCGGCGCCGCGTGCTACCCCGAAGGGCACCCCGAGTGCCCGGACCGCGAGCTCGGGCTCGCGCACACGAAAGAGAAGGTGGACGCCGGCGTCGACTTTCTCATCACGCAGCTCTTCTTCGACAACCAGGACTACCTGGCGTTCTCGCGCCGGGCGAAGAGCGCGCGGATCGACGTGCCCATCCTCCCGGGACTCATGCCGGTCACCAACGTCTCGCAGGTCGAGCGCTTCACGCGCATGTGCGGGGCTCGCGTGCCGCACGAGCTCGACCGGCGGCTGCGGATCGTGGCGCGCGACCCGGCGGCCGTCGTCGCGGCCGGCGTCTATTGGACGACCGTGCAGGCGCACGAGCTCTTGCAGAAGGGCGCGCCCGGCGTGCACTTCTACACGCTGAATCAGTCGTCCGCGACGCTCGCCGTCCACGCTGCGCTCGGCCTCTAGTGCCGCGAATTACCGCGGACGCTAGCGCTTGCAGCAGGCGCGGCGCCTCCATGCGGTAGCGCGAGAGCGACTCGCGCACGGCGAGCACTGCGGCGCGCGGCCCGAGGAAGCCCTCGACCTCGACGGTCTTGTTCTCGAGCACCTTGTAGTCCTCGAAGAAGCGCTCGAGCTCGCGCGTGAGGTGGCGCGGAAGCTGCGCGATGTCGCTGAACTCCGCATAGGAAGGATCATCGACATGGACGGCGATGACCTTGTCGTCGGGCACCCCATCATCGAGCATGCGCATCAGGCCGACGGCGCGCGCGCGCATCACGGCGAGCGGTACCACCGGCTCGTGGCCGAGCACCAGCACGTCGAGCGGATCGCCGTCCTCGCAGTAGGTGCGCGGCACGAATCCGTAGTTCGCCGGGTAGATGACCGAGCTGTAGAGGATGCGATCGACGCGCAAGAGGCCGCTCTGCTTGTCGAGCTCGTATTTCACGCGCGAGCCACGCGGGATCTCGATCACGACGTGGAACCACTCGTCCGCGGTGTCCGCGTCGATCTCGAGGTCGTGCCATGGATGGGCCGTCACCGCGCCACCTCACGCGGGTTCTTGCTTTGCGGGGCGCGCGGCATCGGTCTCTCCCCCCCTCGGTCGTTCCCCCCTCGGTCGTTCCCCCCTCGGTCGTTCCCCCCTCGGTCGTTCCCCCCTCGGTCGTTCCCCCCCTCGGTCGTTCCCCCCTCGGTCGTTCCCCCCCTCGGTCGTTCCCCCCTCGGAGTAGCAACAAGGCGGCCAAGCCGATCGCGAGCGCGCCGAGCATCGTGGAGGGCGGCGGCGCTTCGTGGAAAAAGAGCATGCCCCACACGACGGCGTAGAGGATCTGCGTGTACCCGAGCGTCGTCGCGCGCCCCGCCGCCACGCGCGAGAGGCCGCGGGTCAAGAGCACCTGCGAGACGTGCGTCGTGAGCCCGACCGTGAACAAGAGCAGCCAGCCCAAGGGAGTCGGCCACACCCAGCGCGCGATCACGAACGGCGCGAGCAGCGGCGTCGCGACCAGCGGGAAGTAGAACACGATGACGTCGGGATCGTCGGTGCGGCTCACCCGGCGCACGACGACGTACGCGCAAGCGCTCGTGATGGCGCTCACGACCGCGGCCGCGAGGCCCGCCGGATCGAGGGCCGCGCCGCCGCCGAAGAGAACCGGCGGCCGCGCCACGAGCAGCGTGCCGAGGAGCCCGAAGGCGAGAGCCCCCGCAAGCGAGAGGCTCACGCGCTCGCCGAGCAGCCGCGCAGCGAGCACGGTCGTGAGGATCGGGTGCATGAAATGGATCACGGTGACGTCGGCGAGCGGCAGCCTCGTCAGCGCGTAGAACCACGACACGAGGCCCGCGAGCCCGAAGAGGCCGCGGAGCACGAGGAGCTTCTCGTCCTTGCCGCGGAAGCGGACCTTGCGGATGTGCAGCGTGAGCGTGCTCGCGACCAGCGTGACGGCGCAGCGCCCGAGCATCAGCATCTCGACCGGGAGCGTGCGCCCGCCGATCTTCACCTGGACCGCCATCAAGCTGAAGGTGAACGCCGCCGCTGCGAGGTAGAGGTAGCCACGCCGAGTGCGGTCAGCGTCGGGCGCGGCGTGGGGCTCGGGCGTGGCGTCGGGCTCGGGCTCGGGCGAGTCGTCGGGCTCGGGCGCGGCGTGGGGCTCGGGTGAGCCGTCGCTCACGATGCGCGCTTGGCTCGTCGCGGGAGATCGTGCGAGCGATCCGAGCGGATGTGGTAGCGCGCGAGCATGGGGCGGCTGGCGCGTCGCGCCTCGCTGGGGTCGATCACCACGAGCGACTCGTCGGAGATCTGGATCTCGATGAGCCCCTTCGTGCCCTCGAGCGTGCGGACGAGATCGCGCATGTCTCGCGGCGCGCGGCCGTTCACCTTCGCGACCGTCGCCTGCTCGAGGCCCTCGTAGCCGACCGTGATCGGATCGGCCAGGACCTGCGAGAGCACGATGATCTCTTGCCGCTCGCTCGTGCGAATGCCGCAGTGCGAGTGGTGGATGAGCTCGGGCGGCGCCTCTTTCCACCAGTCGGGCCAGGTGCGGAGGTAGTCGAGCGACAGCGGCTGAAACACGAGCCCCGCGAAGACGAAGTAGGTGGGCAGGGTGTCGTATTGACTGCGCGGCACGAGCGACACGAACGGCAAGAGCTCGATCTTCATCTTCAGCACGCGGCCCTGCCGCAGCACCTTGAGCTCGATGACGTCGCCGGCGTAGTGGTCGCCGAGCAGGACGTCGCAGCCGGTGCGAAAGTGCCCCGAGTACTGCACGGTGCCGTTGTTCGCGATGCGGTGCCCGTCGAGCTCGAGGAGCGCGTCGCCTACGAGGACGTGCCCGTCGGCGGAGCTGCCATGCTCGACCCCGACGACGAGCAGGCCGCTCTCGGAGCCGCTCATGCCGACGCGCTTGCGAAGCAGGGGATTCTCGAGGTTCTGCATCACCAGGCCGAGGCCGGGGACGCCCGGCGAGCGCCCCTTCTTCACGCCGCTGAGGAACCGCTCGATGAGGTTGCTCGGGACCATCTCGCCGATGTTCTCCGCGCCCTCGAGCGACTGAAACGCGATGCCGGCGACGAGCCCGTCCTTGAAGACCGGACCGCCGCTGTTGCCCTCGTTGATGGCGGCGTCGACCGTGACCGCGAGCAGATTGCGCTGCGAGTGGCTGTAGCGCTGCATTTCGATGCGCGAGACGACGCCCTCGGTGATGCTCACCTCTTCGCCGCCGATGGGGTAGCCGACCACGCTCACGCGGTCGCGCAGGTGCGGCAGCGCGCCGAGGCGCTCGGCCTTGACGCCCTTCATGAAGCTCGCGTCGCGCACCGTGAGCAGCGCGAGGTCGCAGTCGTGGTTGATCGCCGTCACCTCGGCGACCCACTTGTCCGGATCGCTCACCTTCTGCACCCTGAGAAACGTCGCGTCGGCGACGACGTGCGCGCCGGTGAGCACCTGTCCGGGGCCGATGATGACGCCGGAGCCGGTGCCATGCTCGGGCGGCTCGGCCTGCCACGGGCACTGGTAGTCGCGGGCCTGCGTCGTCGCGAAGATGCGCACGACCGAACGGTGCAAGCTCGACGAGGCGGGGGAGTCTTTGCGGGCGCGAGGTCGCATGTCTGCGCGAGACTGCCTCGATTCTTCGCGAGCGCGGGAAGGAAAACGCGACGGCGAGAGGGACACCCGCGGCGCGGCGAGCGTGCCGAGCGCCCGGTGAATTCCGCTGAAGCGTTGATTGCGAACGCCCCGTGAATTCCGCTGAAGCGATGAATGCGAGAGAGTACGCTCAGGCCGTGCGTCGCTTGGGCCATACCGCTTGCCTGGCCGCCTTCCTCTTCGGGGCCGGCGCCCTCGATGCCGGCTGCTTCATCTACACCGAAGATCTCCTCGAGCCCGCCGGCCAGGGAGGCGAAGGTGTCGCGGTCGCGTGCGCCGAGGCGTCGGACTGCCCGGGCGCGGACGGCGGCTGCGCCCCGCGAAGCTGTGAAGGCGGCGTCTGCGGCGTAGTGAACGCCGCGGTGCGCGCGCCGTGCAGCGAAGGAGGCGGTCAGCTGTGCGACGGCGACGGGCGGTGCGTCGCGTGCCTCGACTTCAGCGACTGCGCGAGCCGCTTCTGCGACACGAGCGGGACTGCGCCGGTGTGCGCCGAGTGCGCGTTCCACAGCCAGTGCCAGACCACCGATTTTTGCGACAAAAGCGGGACGAACGCCTGCGTCACGAAGCTCACCGACGGAGGGCCGTGCACCCTCGGGGCAGAGTGCGCGTCATCGAGCTGCGTCGATGGCCGCTGCTGCGAGTCGAGCTGCGACGGCGCCTGCATGACCTGCGCCTTGCACGGCTTCGAGGGGGTCTGCAAGCCCGTCGCCGCGGGCGACGATCCCGCGGACGAGTGCCCCGGCCTCGACGTGTGCGGCGCGAGCGGCTCGTGCCAGTGTCAGAACGGCGTCGCGGACGGCGGCGAGTCGGACGAGGACTGCGGCGGACCGGCGTGTTTTGCGTGCGTCGACGGCAAGAACTGCGGCGCGCATGGGGACTGCCTGAGCGGCGTGTGCAAGACGGCGAAGTGCCAGCCGCCGAGCTGCGGCGACGCCATCAAGAACGGCGACGAGACGGCGATCGACTGCGGCGGCGGCTGCGTGACGTCGTGCGATGACGGCGAGGGCTGCGTCGTTCACGCCGACTGCGCGAGCGGGATCTGCAAAGCCCAGCTCTGCCAGTCGGTGCTCTGTGGCGACGGCATGAAGAACGGCAACGAGGCGTGCGACGACGGCGACGCCGATCCTTACGACGGCTGCTCGGGCACGTGCCAGCAGCCGTCGCAGCACCTGCTCTTGAGCGAGGTCGTGGTCGGCCCGACGGCGAGCGAGTACGTCGAGCTCTTCAATCCGACAGCCTTGCCGATCGCGCTCGAGGGCGTGTACCTCGCGGACTTCGCCACGTACTACGAGCTCGCGACCGGCAAGCCCAACGCGCCGACCAGCAGCGATTTTCTCGTGACGTTTCCGCCAGGAGCGGAGCTCGGCGCGGGGAAGTTCGTGGTCGTATCGCTCGAGGGAGGCAGCAAATTCAAGGCCGCTTTCGGGATCGCGCCGAGCTTCGACCTCGACGCCGCCGACGCCGATGCTCCGACGATGCTGGGATCCTTCGGCTCGACGAGCGGCCTCACCAACACCGGCGAGCTCTTGATGCTGTTTCAGTGGGACGGCATGAGCACCAAGGTCGTCGATCTCGATTACTTGCTCTTCGGGAGCTCCGCCGAGAAGGTCGACAAGTCGAGCGCTGGCTACGCGGCGGACACACCGATCGCTAATCAGGTCGCCGCGAGCGTGCCCGCGGACAACAAATCGCTCACCCGCTGCCAGACGAGCGAGGACACCGAGAAGAAATCCGGAGGCAACAATCTCCTCGGCCACGACGAGACGAGCGAGAGCTGCTCGGCCGCGTGGAAGATCGCGGCGACGCCCACACCCGGAGCTGCGCCGCCGCTGGGCTTCTGCCCGTGACGACAAAATGCGCGAAGCGCCGCGGGATGGCGGCGCTTCGGGGCGCGTCGTAAGCGCAGTGCTTCGCGACGCGTACGGGCTCTCTCGCGCGCTCAGCGCTTCGAGTACTGGAAGCGCTTGCGGGCGCCGGGCTGACCGTACTTCTTGCGCTCTTTCTTGCGCGAGTCGCGGGTCAAGAAGCCCTCGCGCTTGAGCACGGCGCGCTTCTCGGGATCGCTCGCGCAGAGGGCGCGCGAGATGCCGTGGCGAATGGCCTCGGCCTGCGCGCTGTGCCCGCCGCCGGCGACGGTCGCCTTCACGTCGAACTTGTCGAGACCCTCGATGAGCTCGAGCGCTTGGCGCAAGATCATGCGGGTCGTCTCGCGCACGAAGTACGTGTCCGCCTCGCGGTGATTTACGGTGAACGCGCCGGTGCCCGGCGTGAGCCACACACGGGCGACAGCGCATTTGCGGCGCCCGGTGGCGTACGTGCGATTGGATTGAGCCTCAGCCATGGTGTTCCTCGTCAGGAGCGAAACTGCGCGCTATGTGCGCCCTACTTGCGCCCCGCTGCGTCGAGCAGCTGCGGCCCTTGTGCGGTGTGCGGGTGGTCGGGGCCACCGTAGACCTTGAGTTTCTTGATGATCTTGCGGCCGAGCGGCCCCTTCGGAAGCATGCCCCACACCGCGCGGCGCACCGGCAGATCGGGGTTCACCTTCAGGAGCTCGTCGTAGCCGACCGACTTGATGCCGCCGGGATAGCCGCTGTGCGTGTAGTGCTTCAGCTGCTCGAGCTTGCGCCCGGTGAGCCCCACCTTGCTCGCGTTCACGACGACGACGAAGTCGCCCGTGTCCACGTGCGGCGTGAAAACGGCCTTGTCCTTGCCGCGGATCTTGTCCGCGATCAGCGTCGCGAGGCGACCGAGTGGCTGACCTTCGGCATCGACGACCCACCAGCGACGCGCCGCTTGGGCCTCGACCGGCTTGGCCGAAAACGTTTTTCTATGTCCATTCATGGTGGCGTGCCCTGAAAGAGAGCCTGAAAGTGAGGGAGCGCGGTTTTAGTGGCCGAGCCTTTCCTTGTCAACGATGTCCCCGCCCGCGTCGCCGCCAGCGTCGCGGGATGGCGCGCTTGACTCCGCCGGCACGGCGCGGGTGAATGACTCCGCCGTCTACCACCGATGCGGATCGGCGGAGAACGCCGGGAGAACACCAGCATGTTGAGCTTCGAGCCGACCGAAGAGCAGCGGATGATGAGAGACAGCGTCGCGGAGCTCGCCCGGGCGAGGCTCTCGCCCGCGGTCCGCAGCCACGAGCGCGCGCGGGAAATCGCCGCCGACGTGCGCGTCGCGGCCGCCGATCTCGGGCTCGGCATGGTGCTCGTGCCCTCGGACTGCGGCGGCGCGGAGCTCGGGCTGCGTACGGCGGTGCTGCTCGAAGAGGAGCTCGGTCGCGCGGACGCGGCGGCGGCGTTCGGCCTTCCCGGCCCGGGGGCCTTCGGGCTCGCCCTCGTCGAGCTCGGATCGCCGGCGCAGCAAGAGCAGTGGCTCGAGCCGTTCACGCGTCCCGACGCGCTCGATCGCTACGGCGCGGTGGCGTTCAGCGAGCCGCGGCCGCACCCGACGCGCGCGGGGTTCTCGACCACGGCCCGCAAGGTGCTGGGCGATGACGGCGTCGAAGCGTGGCAGCTCGACGGCGAGAAGCGCTTCGTCGGCAACGCGGAGCACGCCGATCGCTTCGTCGTCTTCGCGCAGCTCGACGAGTCGGCGGGCTACGGCGGCGTCGGCGCGTTCGTCGTTCTGCGCGACAACCCGGGCCTCGCGGTCACGGCGCGCCACGCCACGCTCGGGCTCGAGGCGGCGAGCTTTGGGGTCGTCGCGCTTGCGAACGCGCGGGTCGACGCTGCGGCGCGGCTCGAGCCGGCGGACTTCACCCTGGCGAGCGCCCGGTTTTTCGCGAAATACGCCCTCGTCGTCGCGGCCCGCGCGCTCGGGCTCGCGCACTCGGCGTTCGAGCTGGCGCGCGAATATTGCGACACACGCGTCGCGTTCGGCAAACCGATCGGCCACTTTCAGGCCGTCGCCTTCACGCTCGCCGACCGGCTGATGGACGTCGAGTCCGCGCGCTGGCTCGTCTGGAAGGCGGCGTGGA
The DNA here is from genome assembly GCA_005800325.1 of Myxococcales bacterium. Taxonomy (GTDB): domain Bacteria; phylum Myxococcota_A; class Polyangia; order Polyangiales; family Polyangiaceae; genus SYFR01. The sequence continues at coordinate 8,043 of SYFR01000068.1, forward strand.
TGTTCGACGAAAACAAGCACGATCGGGAGTGCCTCGCCGCGAGCGCGCGCGCGGCGGCCCAGGTGCACGAGGTCGCCATGCGCTGCGCGGACGACTGCGTCAGTCTGCACGGCGGCGCGGGGTTCATTCGCGACGTCGTCGCCGAGAAGCTGATGCGCGACGCGAAGCAGCTCGCGCTCATCGGCCCGAGCGTCGCGACGCTCGATCAGCTCGCCGCCACCATCGAGCTCGGCGCCTCACTCGATCCGGGGCTCGTGCTGCCGACGATCGAGGGACAGGCCATTTTTACTTGAGCCCGCACTACCGAGGACGACGATGATCGAATTCGAGCTCACCGACCGGCAGCGTCAGCTTCACGACGCGCTCACCAACCTCGGCAAGGGGATCATTCGACCCAATACGCTCTCGTGGGATCGCAACCACGGCGTGCCCGAGGACTTCTATCGGAACTTTCTGCGGATGGCGTCGGCCTTCGGCGGCGCGCAAGAGTCGGCGCGGTTTCTCGGCGGCGACGAAAGCAGCGACGAGGCAAAAGAGGCGGCCCGCGAGCCCAAGAAGCCCAGCCAGAGCAACCGTACGGCGGCCGTCGCCTCGGAGGTCTTCGGCTGGGCGGACGCGTCGCTGTTGCTCGGGCTGCCGGGGCCGGGGCTCGGTGGCCCGCCCGTGCGCTCGAGCGGCACGCCCGAACAAAAGCGCCGTTTTTTCGGCATTTTCAAGGACATGGTCGACGGCGAGCTCGCCTGGGGCGCGTACGGCCTGACCGAGCCGGGCGCGGGCAGCGACGTCGCCGCGATCCGCACGAGCTGCGTGAAGGACGGCGACCA
>SYFR01000069.1 GCA_005800325.1 Myxococcales bacterium
ATTGTCGCGGGGCGGGGCCGCCCTTGCGAATCACGAGCCTCGCGGGCGAGAGCGCAATCGGCGCCCGGGTCGATGGGCTGGTCGATGGGCTGGTCGATGGGCTGGTCGATGGGCTCGTCCATTGGCTAGCAACTCGCGGGGCTCGGGGGCCGTCGCCAGAGCGTGAGCGCGGGAGCTTTACTCGCGGGCCGGGCCGGCGTCAGATGCGCCGCGTGGACGAGCTCTCGCCCATTTCCGGCATCGCGCTCGAGCAGTACGCCGCGCTTTGTGCTGCGCTCGACGGCCGCGAGGGCGCTCCCGAGCTCGTGGCCGGCGTGCTCGCTGCGTACGCGGTGACGGTGCCGCAATACGAGGCGGCGCGGGCCGGTTGGACCGAGCGCATGCAGGATCCTGCGGCCGGTGGCGCGGTGGCGATGGCCTTCTTGCCGGTCTATCAAGCCGCGCTCGCGTCGAGCAGCGGAGGCGCCGCGCGCATGAGCTACGTCGACTTCTTGCACGCCAGCGCGGCGATTCGTGTGCACGGCTTCGACCCGGCGCTGGCCGCCCTCGGCCTCTCGGCGTCCGACTGGGGCCACGCCTTCGCGTCCTGGCAAGCGCGGCTGCTCGCCGAGCCCGCTCCGTATGCCGGGCACTTTGCGCTCGTGGCCGCCGAGTCGACGCGCCTCGCCGCCGGCGTCGCACCACGGCGCGTGAGCGTCAGCCGCGAGACGCCGCACGTGGCGCTGCCATCTGCCAAGTCAACACAGGCGCCACGGCCGGCGCCGTCTGCCACGTCAACACAGGCTCCATCACAGGCGCCGTCTGCCACGTCAACACAGGCGCCCCCTCAGGCGCCACCCCCGGCGCCCGCGACAGAAGGCGCGGCGTCGTGGCCTCCCGGGACGCGCGTGGTCGTCGCGTGGCCGGATGGCAAGAGGTATCCGGCGGCAGCGTTGCAAGAGGTGCCGGGGCACGTGCTCGTGGAGTTTGACGGAGGCGGGCACCACTGGGTTCCCGAGCACGCCCTCACCCGCGCGTGAGCTGAGCGCCGCCCAGTTCGCCGCCCCGCGCGCGGCACCGCAGGCCCCCATTGTTTGGGCCTCGATTCTGGCGAATCGAGGCACTATGGTGCGCGCCGATGACGCACCGCGCGGTGTGTTCCAGCGCGCGCATCGTCCGCTCCCGCGAAGAGGACTCATGAGCAATTTGGACATCGATCCGTCGGAAGTGAAGCGCCGTCGCGTGAGCCCGATCGCCATCGTGGTCGGCCTCGGCATCGTGGCGCTCGGTGCGGGCGCGGTCGCCATGGGCATGCGCCAGAGCGCGCAGAAGATCACGCCCGAGCAGCGCGTCGAGGAGCAGAAGAACACCTTCGTCCTGCCCGAGAAGGACCAGCTCCCGCGCTGGCGCAAATGGGCATCCGACGCCAAGGGCGACGAGGAGCTGCGCGAGGAAGCGCTGCGTCAGCTGGCCCTGCTTGGCGACCCCGAGGGGATCAAGCTCGCCGCGAGCGCGCTCGCCGATCCGAGCCACAAACTGCGCGGCACCGCGGCTCAAGTGCTCGCCCACTACGGCAAGCCCGCGACCGAGGCGATCCCGGCGCTCGAGAAGGCGCTCGAGACCGCCGACATGAGCGATCAGCCGCAGATCGTCTGGGCGCTCGTCGCGCTCGGTCACGCCAAGGCATTTTCGAAGGCGCTCGACATGTACCGCGGCGGCCAGCTCACCAGCGTGGAGCGGCTCGAGGGCGGACGCGCGTTCGATCCCATGCGGCTCGCGAAGCTCGTCAGCATCGAAGAGCTCGCGGCGCGGGCGGGCGACGAGAGCGCGGCGGTGCGCCAGCTCGTCGCCGTGGTCCTCAGCGACAAAGCCGACAAGAAGCACACCGAGGTGCTCATCAAGCTCGTGAAGGACTCGGACGTCGTGGTCGCGCGCGAGGCGGCGAGCGGCCTCGGGCGGATCGGCGACGAGAAGGCGCGCGGCCCCTTGGTCGAGGCGCTCTCGAAGGCGGATCAGGACAGCCGCCAGAAGTTCCTCGAGGCGCTCCGCGACGGCGTCGGCGGCGTTGGCCTCGCGCTCGCGCTCGACACCGTCGTGAAGGAGCCCGAGCAGCGCAACTGGTTCCAGCACAAGCAGCTGTTCGAGCTCATGCACCTGCTCGCCGATCCGCGCACGGGCGACACGCTCGTCGCCTGGATCGAGCGCACCAAGCCCGGCGACCACTGGAAGGCCGAGGCCGGCATCGCCCTCGCCGAGATCGGCGATCCGCGCGGCGCCAAGTACCTCGGGCCCCGGATGACGATCCCGTCCGACAAGCTCTACAACACGGCGAAGTTCTGGGAGTCGAACAAGGGCGGGCACCTCAGCCGCGGCGACGAGCAGCGGACCGTCGCCGCGCGCATGCTCGCCGATCTGGCCGTCTTGCACCCCGACAAGGGCGCGCAGCTCCGCGAGTGGGCCGAGGCAGACGTGATGAAGTGGTCGACCGAGCGCCCGCAGCCGCACGCGAACGGGCTGCGCTTCCTCGCGGCGGCGGGCTCGAAAGAGGTGCTCGCGCCGCTGCGGAAGTGGGCTTTCCCGACGGACAAGCTCCCGGCCGAGGGGGCGCAGCCGCCGATGCCTTCCGCGTGGGAGACGGCGCAGAGCGCGCTGCGTTACATCGGGTGGATGCGCGACGGAGAGAGCAAATCGAAGCTCGTCGAGCAGTTCGGCCGCAAGAAGGACAAGAAGATGGACATCACGCAGGCCGGCCTCGAGGGCGCCGGCCTCGCGATGCTCGGGATGGTGCTCCGCGGCGTCACGGTCGGAGCCTCGCAGGGCCTGTCGCAGTGGGGGCCTACCGACGACAAGGAGGTGCCCGAGAAGCTCATCGAGTTCATCGAGGATCGCCTCTGGCACGAGGGGGCGCGGGAAGAGGCGTGCGCCGCGCTCGGCTTCGTCGCCGACGACGCGACGATGCAGAAGGTCGCCGAAAAGGTGGGCAAATTCGCCGCCAGCAAGGATCCGAAGGACCAGTTCATCGGCGCGTGCTTCGCGGTGACGCTCACGCGCAACCCGTCGAGCGCCGCGGTCCCGATGATGGTCGAGCTGCTCGACGCGAACCTCGAGGTGACGGTGCGCACGGTCCTCGGCTGGGCCATCGGTACCGCCGGGCTCAAGGATCATCCGGCCGAGGTCGAGAAGCTCATGAAGAAGCTCGACGACAACGAGCTGCGGAACGCCGCGGCCCTCGCGCTCATCCTCGGCGGCAACACCGATCAGGCGGCGCGCGCCGTCGCGAGCTACTCGCGGCCCGACAGCCAGATGGCGCTCGACGTGCTGAAGGAGAGCTACTTCCGCGCCTTCGGGTACTGGTCGAACAAGGATCTCGATCGTGGCAACCTCTACCGCTGGATCGAAAACGCCGAGGCGCTCCATCGCGTGAAGCTCGGCGGCGCGCCCCAAGAGTGGGCCAAGCAGCTCCTGCGCAAACAGTTCGACAACCTCGACTTCGACAACGGCCCGCACTCCGAGACGCGCGTCGTGTTGCGGCATCGCCTCTACATGGCGGCCAAGACGGGCACGCCCGAGGTGAAGAAGGGCGCGATCCGCGCGTTGCGGTTCATGGGCGCTCAGGGCTCATTGATGGCGCTCAAGGATGAGCCAGGCGAGACGGGGGAGCTCGCGCAGGCGGCGTTTCACCAGCTGATGAACCCGGCGCTCAGCGCGAGCGAGCAGATCAAGAACGTCGCGGCCGCGAACAAAGAAGCGGGAGCCAAGTAGGCGCCCGGTGCCCACTGGCACGCTGAGTTGATTGACGACGCACACGGAGCCCCACCATGACGACCTGGCGCGATGAACTGGAAGAGGCGATCAAATCGCAGAACGAGCGCGACGCGGAAGAGGCGGGCCGACGGCGCAAGCGGCTCGAGGAGGCGCTGAAGGTCGCGGACGAGGCGCTGGCGACGGCGCTCGAGGGCCTGCGGTTCGCGAGCGAGCGGCTCACGAGCAAGGAGCAGCCATGCACGCTGACGGAGGGTGAGAACAGCGTGGAGCTCTCGCTGCACGGGGAGTCCTTGAAGGTCGGGCTCGAGCGGGCCGAGGCGATCCTTCGGGTGACCTTCGGCGGCGCGCGTCCGCGGGACTTCGACTTCGCCAAAGATCGGCACATCGCGCCGAAAGACGTCGAGGAGTACGTGGGCCGGCGCACCGTCGAGCTCGCGCGCGCCGCCAAGAAGTCGAAGCCCTGGTGACGCTGGGCCTCGCTGGTCCTCCGATCGCTGGCAATTGCCTCGCTGCTGGCAATTGCCGCGCTGGCAATTGCCGCGCTGGCAGTCAGGTCGCTGGCAGTCGCGTCGCTGGCCGTCAGGTCGCTGGCCGTCAGGTCGCTGGCAGTTGGGTCGCTGGCAGTCAGGTCGCTGGCAGTTGGGTCGCTGGCAGTTGGGTCGCTGGCAGTCAGGTCGCTGGCAGTCGCGTCGCTGGCCGTCAGGTCGCTGGCAGTTGGGTCGCTGGCAGTTGCCTCGCGCGTCGTCGCCTCGCCGGGAAGCTTGCGGGCGCGGCGCTGATGCTCGGGGCCTGCGCGACCGAGCGCAACGAGGCAGACGATCGCGGCCACAGCGCCCCATCCTCGGCATTGGCACCTTCGGCATTGGCCTCCTCGGCATTGGTACCTTCGGGATCGGCACCGGCACCTTCATTATCGCCAGCCGCGCCCTTGCCCGAGGTCGCAGGCGCTTCGGGCGCGTGCGTGGACGGCATGGTGCTCGTCGACGGCGACTATTGTCCCGAGGTCGTGCAGCGGTGCCTCGAGCACCATCGCGAGTGGGACGGCGAGTCGGAGCGCCTCGGCAAGCTTCGCGAGAAGGGCGTGGACGCGAAGACGACCGCGAGCGAGCGCTGCCTGGCGTACGAGGCGCCGAGCCGGTGCCTCTCGAAGAAGCGTCGGCCCATGCGCTTCTGCGTCGACCGCTACGAGTGGCCTAATGAGAAGGGCGAGCTGCCGAGCCTGCTCGTGAGCTGGTACGACGCGAAGAAGGCGTGCGAGTTGGTCGGCAAGCGCCTGTGCACCGAGGAGGAGTTCAACTTCGCGTGCGAGGGCGAAGCGATGCTGCCGTACACCTACGGCTACGAGCGCGACGCGAAGAAGTGCAACATCGACAAGCCGTACCGGGTGCGCGAGAAGCCGCTGGCGCGCTACGAGCGATGCATGCGCGACGACGCTTGCCGCGCCGAGCTCGAGCGGCTCGATCAGCGTGAGCCTTCGGGGGCGCGCCCCGAGTGCGTCTCGCCGTTCGGCGCCTATGACATGAACGGAAACGTCAACGAGTGGGTGATGCGTCCGCGCGAGGAGCCGCCAAATCGCAGCGGGCTCAAGAGCGGGTGGTGGGGCCCAGTGCGCGGCCGCTGCCGCCCCACGGTCGGCTTTCACAAGGAGAGCGACTATGGCTACGAGGTGGGCTTTCGCTGCTGCGCCAACGCGAAGGGCGGATCGTAAGGTGATGCGCCCCCCTTCGTCGCACTACTTGGTCCTCGATTCTGTTGAACCGCGGCACTACCATCGCCCGCCAATCCCATGATGAATCTCACGCGCTCGACCTTGCTGGTTCTTCTGTCCTCGCTGGGTGCCTTCGCGTGCGATCGCGATCCAGCGACGCCCGACGGCGCTCCGATTGGCTACGACCAATTCGGCAACCCAATCTATGCGCAGTCCGGCGCGGGCCAGCCGGGCTACGGTCAGCCGGGCGCGGGCCAACCGGGTTACGGTCAGCCGGGCGCGGGCCAGCCGGGTTACGGTCAACCGGGTTACGGTCAGCCGGGTTACGGCGGGGCCACACCGCCGGCCGCGCCGCCGGGGCCCGCCGCGGCGACGCCCGCAGCGGCGCCACCAAGCCCGCTCGCCCTGCCGTGCCAGAACGACTTCACGTGCGGCACCCACAAGTGCAGCCTCGCAACCCAGCGCTGCGCGTTCCCTTGCGCCAGCGCAGCCACGGACTGCGCGGCCGGCATGGGCTGCCTCAACGGACTGTGCATGCCGGGTGCCCCGGCGCAGTGAGGCGTGTAGACTGAGCGCGCGTGGCGATACGACCCACAAGGAGGCGCCAAGGGAACGACGATGACGGCTTCGACGTCGTGGTCGAGCCCGAGCAGTTCGAGCTCAAGGTCGGAGCGACCGTCGCTGGCGTGCGCCTGGTCGAGCCGATCGAGCGCGGCGTAAAGATCGCGTCGTGGCGCGGTCAGCGTAGCGGCGGAACGCCGGTCACGCTTCACGCGTTGTTGCCCGGCGCGACCGATCGCGAGCGCGGTTTGTTCGTGCGCGCGGCAGGAAGGCTCGTCGCCCTGCGCCGGGACCAGTTCATCCCTGGCGTCGCTCCGGTCACCGACGTCGTGCCGAGCGCCGATCTCTATATCGCGGAGGTCGTGGCCTCGGGCACCATGGCCGATTTGCCGGTGCTGGGGTGGGACTTCGAGAAGCGGCTCGCCTTCGTGCAACGGGTCGGCGTCGTGCTCGGGACCATGCACCAGGCACGGCTCTTTCACGGCTGCCTTCGCCCACAGAACATCATGCTCGACGAGCAGCTCGCTCCGGTGCTCGCCGACATCGGTGCGGTGAACATCGAGGACTCGTTTCCGGGCACCGCCGAGACACGACATGAGTACTGGGCCTATGCGGCGCGTGAGGTGCGGCAAGGGGCAGCGGCCGATGTTGCCTCGGACGTCTTCAGCTTGGGGCGGCTGCTCTACTTCGTGCTGGCCGAGGAAGATCCGGACGAACCCGACGAGGATCTTCCGCGCCTGGCGCGGCTGCGTGACTGTCCGCCTGGGCTCGTGCGCATCGTCCGGCGGGCGACCGCGCGCGAGCCGTCCAAGCGGTACGAAGACGTCGACACGATGCTCGCGGAGATTGGGCGCTTCGGTCACGCGCAGTCGGTCGGCGCGTCGCACCCGGACGCGCCCGAGGAGAAGTCGCGCCGCCGCGAGGCCTCGGAGGGCCGAAGCGATTCCAAGAAGGGCGAGCTCAGGGCCGGCGAGCCGCGTCGTTCCGATGCGACCTCCGAGCCGAGGCGCCCCGAGCCGAAGCGCCCCGAGCCGAAGCGCCCGGAGCCGAAGCGAGAGGCCCCGCGCTCTTCGAGCTCGGCGCAGGACTCCGCGTTCGCGCTCGGCGCCGCGCGACGTTCGACCGATCCGCTCATCGGCCGCGTCCCGCTCGTGCTCGGAGGCACGGGCGTCACCTTGCTCGGAGTCGTCGCCTACCTCGCGTACTCGACCATGAACGCGAAGCCGTGGATGGCGCTCGGCGGGATCCTCGGAGCGCTGCTCGTGAGCGCGTTGCTGCCGGCGACCGATCGACCGCTCGTCGTACGGCCGGTCTGGGCCGTGCTGTGCGCCAGCTGCGCGCTGCTTGCGAACCCATGGGCAAAGCTCGCCGACGCGGGCCTCAACGAACGCCTGAGCGGAATCACGCCTTCGGAGAAAACGCACGTCATCCGCGGCATGCTCTTCAGCGGAAGAACGTCATTCGTGGCGCTCGATCTGTCCGAGGTGCGCCTTGGGGGGATGCGCCTCGCGGGCGTCGACTTCAGCGGCGCAAAGCTCGACTATTGCGACATGACGAACGCCGACATGAAGAGTACGAAGCTCTCCGAGGCCGACGTGACGAATTGCAACTTCCGCGGCGCGGACTTCACGGGCGCCGACGTCGACGTGAGCATCGGGTGGCGCGAGTCGAAGTGCGACGACACGACGAAGATGCCCGAGGCGTGGCGCTGCGAAAAGGGCGCCCCGAAGAGCAAGTTCGACATTCCAGGCATTCACTGAGTCGCACTCGCGCTCGCCGGTCGAGTTCTCGCGACCCGCGCTCACCGCGCGTGCTCGCTACCTGCGGCGCCGCTCCGTCGCGCGTGCGCGGGCCTCGTGGGAAGTGGCGAGATCGTCGCACTTGCGGTAGCTCTGCGGCGTGGGCACGCGACTCGAGCGGGACAGTCTTGGCACCATCGAGGTCGCCGGCGATGCCCTCTGGGGGGCGGTGACCGAGCGCGCGCGCAGGCACTTTCGCATCGGGAGCGCCCGCTTTCCTCGGCGATTCATCGCGGCGCTCGGGCTCGTCAAGAAGGCCGCGGCGGAGGCGAACGCGCGGCACGGCGCGCTCGACGGCGAGCTCGCGCAGCTCATCGTGCGCGCGGCGGACGCGGTCGCCATGGGGACGCTCGACGAGCACTTTCCCCTGAGCGTCTGGCAGACCGGCAGCGGCACGCAGACGAACATGAACGCGAACGAGGTCATCGCGAACCATGCCGAGGTGCTGTGCGGCGGGCTCCCAGGGATGGCGAGGCGGCTCGACCCGAACGAGCACGTGAATCGCTCGCAGAGCTCGAA
>SYFR01000070.1 GCA_005800325.1 Myxococcales bacterium
ACTCCGGCGGCGGCTACTCCGGCGGCGGCTACTCCGGCGGCGGCTACTCCGGCGGCGGCTCACCGGGTGGCGGCTCACCGGGTGGCGGCTCACCGGGTGGGCCCAACCCAATGGGTCCGGCGCCGCGCGCTCCCGGCTACGCGCCGGCGCCCGCCGCTCATGAAGCGGGCCGCCAGGGAGCGAGGGATGCAGCTGGCGCGCCGATCCCCATGGCGCCGCCAGCGGTCGGGCCAGCGGTCGGATCGGAGCCCGCGCCGCCGCCGCAGCATCCCGCGTGGCCACCGCATCGGCGCTAGGAAACCCCCGATTCATCCTCGTCGAGCTTGAGCTCGAGCGAACCGATCGACGGGCCAGCCGATCTGTGCACCGCTCTTCAGCCTCAGTCCTTGATCGTCGACCCTTCTCACTGGCGATCTCCGGTCGGCGCATGTGCCGCTCGCCAGCGCGCCACCAGGTCCTCGGCAGCAGCGGTCCACTCGGGAAACGCGAACTCGAAACCGGCGGCTAGCAGGCGAGCGGGTGCCACACGCCGACTCTTGAACAGGAGCTCCGTCTCGCTGCGCAGCAGGAACGCGCCGATGCTCGCCATCCAGCTCGTGGCCGGTAGCCCGACGCGCGTGCCCCAGGCTGCTCGCAGCGCTGCCATGAACTCACGCTGCGGCATCGGTCCGGGCGAACCCACATTGATCACGCCGGCGAGCTCGTCGCGCTCGATCAGCAGCTCGATCGCGCGGATGAAATCGCGCTCGTGGATCCACGAGATGTATTGGCGTCCGCCCGCCACGGCCCCGCCGAGACCGCGCCTGGTCATACCGAGCAGGACGTCGAAAATGCCACCGCGACTGGGCCCGAGCACCAGCGTCGTGCGCGCGGCGACGCGACGCGTGTGCGGCGTCGCCGCCTCCTCGAGAGTACGCTCCCACGCCTTGGCGACCTCGACGCTGAAGCGCCACGATGCCGGCGCGTCGGGTTCATCACCGCCAATGAGCCCGCTCTCTTCGTCATTCGCGGCGTCGAAGCGGTGCGAGTAGATGGTGGCGGTGCTCATCTGCAGCCAGACGCGCGGCGGGCGCGATGCGCGCGCGATGGCCAGCCCGACGGCACGGGTCGAGTCGACGCGCGAGCTCATCATCTCGGCGCGGTTGGTCGCGTTGTAGCGGCAGTTCACGTTGCGCCCCGCGAGATTGATCACCACGTCGGCGCCGTCGAGCTCGCTCGTCCAATCGCCCGCAGTCTTGCCGTCCCAGGCGACCGTTCTCACCGCCCCGGGGACCGATGGCCCTGCGCGCCGGCCGAGCACCACCACATCGTCGCCGCGCTCGCGGAACCTCTCGGCGAGCGTCTGGCCGACCTGTCCACTGCCACCGGGGATGACAATCTTCATCGCGCATTCCGGTTACCACATGACTTCTGGCGTCGGCGCATAAGCGACGCGCAGTCGAGGCGGCGCTCCTCCTTCAGGAGGCCCGGTGCCAGCGACGGACCGCGAAGGAGGGAACGCCGGTACGCCGGCACGGTCGGCGACGCCGTACGCTGGCTGCGGGACACGAGGAATTTGACGCCAGCCAAACCCGGGCCGGACCGAATCGGCTGCCTGAGCGGGAGGTCGCGACCACGCGACGGAACTGTGGCCATGCGCCCGAGGTTGGCCTATGTCTTTCCACGTCATGAACGGACTTTCGTATCGCCTCAAGGTCACTTCGGTACTGTTGGCCACGCTCGGTGGCGTCGCGCTCGTGGGCGGCGGCTGCGAACTCCTCGTGGCGCCCGACCGCAGAAAAATCCCCGATCCCACCGGCAGCGGCGGGAACGGGGGCGGGGGCGGCGACACCGGCGGTGGGGGCGCGGCGCCCGAGTGCACCACGGAGAACGTGGCCACCAAGTGCGGCGCGGACACCACGTGCAAGAAGTGGTCTTGCAGCGCCGGCAAGTGTGGCGAGAGCGACGCCGCGAAGGGCAGCGCCTGCACCGAAGACGGGGGCGTCGTGTGCGATGGCAGCGGTAATTGCGTCGCCGAGCACTGCGCCGATGGGGTCACCAACGCCGGCGAGACGGACGTCGACTGCGGCGGAACGTGCGCGCCGTGCGCGAACGAGCTCCACTGCGCGGACGAGGGCGATTGCAACAGCGGCTATTGCCAGGCTGCGGGAGGCAGCGGCGGCAGCGCAGGTGGTGGAGCTGGCGGCACGGCGGGCGCGGGCGGCAGCGGCGGCAGCGCCATGACGCTCGGCGTGTGCGCGCCGTGCGGCGAGCACGTCGACTGCCAGGAAGGCTCCTGGTGCGACGCGAGCGTCGACGCCGGGACCTGCACCAAGCTCAAGGACAACGGTGTCGCGTGCGAGCTCGGCAGGGAGTGCAGCACCGGCTTCTGCCCGGCCAGCGACAAGGTCTGCGCCGACACGGCCTGCAGCGCCACCTGCGAATCGGCGCTCGAGAAAAACACTGGCGTAGCCGACGGGACCTGCGCGCCGGTGACGGTCGACACCGATCCGGACGGCGAGTGCGCCACGAACGACAGCACGTGCAGCCAGGCTGTGTGCGGTGGCACGGCGGGCAGCTGCAAGCCAGCCGCCAACACGGTGGTGTGTCGCACGCAGGCCGGAGATTGCGACCTCGCGGAGAGCTGCACCGGCGTGGCGGTGGGCTGCCCGGCCGATCAGTTCGTCGCCATCGACACGAACTGCGGCGATGCCGAGGCGGCGTGCGTCAATCAGGACAAGTGCGACGGCGCCGGCGCGTGCACCAACAACGGCTTCAAGACGGAGGGCACGAACTGCGGCGATGCCGGAACGGAGTGCACCAACCAGGACACGTGCAGCGGCAACTCGGCGGCGTGCACCGACAACGGCTTCAAGGTGGTGGGCACGAGCTGCGGCGATGCCGAGGCGGTGTGCGTCAATCAGGACACGTGCCACGGCGCCGGCGCGTGCACCGACAACGGCTTCAAGGCGAACACGACGAACTGCGGCGATGCTGGAACGGAGTGCACCAACCAGGACACGTGCAGCGGCAACTCGGCGGCGTGCACCGACAACGGCTTCAGGCCGGTGGGCACGAGCTGCGGCGAGGGCACTTGCACAAACGGGATATGCCACCTTGGGCCGGAGTAGCGCTGGCGAGCTGCCTCGCGCGTCGGCTCGCTGAGGGAACGGTTGGCAACAACGGCGGCCGGCTCCTCGGGGCTGGCCGCATGCGTCGCGCTCTCCGTGAGCTCGTCATTCGCCCACTACGTTGCTCGCTGCGCGCTGCTGGCTGCGCTCGCGCACGCACTGCCGGCGTGTCAGGTTTGCGGCTCGTGCGCTGGTCTCGACGCGACACCGAGCGGCACACCGGGCGCGAGCGTCGCGATCACCACGGGCAGGCTCCGGCCGGCGTCGGCCGAGCAGTCGAGCCAAGGCGCTGGCGCGATGCCGTGCCTGGAAGCGCCGCACGAAGCTAGCGCCGCACGAAGCTAGCGCCGCACGAAGCTAGCGCCGCACGAAGCTAGCGCCGCACGAAGCTAGCGCTGGTAGACGCGGTTGCGACGCTTCTGCGACTTCGCCTTCTTGCCGGCGCGCAGTCGAGCGCTCTTCGTGCGATTCAATTTTCGTGGCGTCTTCGTGATGATGTACACGCGTGTGGCTCCCGATCGAAAAACGGAGCGCACTCTACGTAGCTCGGTCTACTAGATCAACCCTCACGTTCGGCTTTGTGCTAGTGGCTCCTCTCCCAAGAGGTGCGGCCCTAGCCGGCGCGGCCTGAACGGGTGCGGCCTTCGCCGGGGTGGCGGGCCGCAGCGGGGCGAGCGGCTCGCGCGGAGCGAGCACCCGTCCGCGAGACCCGCAGGTCCGTTGACGTACACAGCACGAGAGTCCCGTCCGAGCAGTCGATGAAGAAGAACTACGTCCTCGACGCCAACGTCCTCCTGCACGACCCGTACGCGGTCCACAAATTCGAGGACAACAACGTCATCATCCCGATCTACGCGATCGAGGAGATCGACAAGTTCAAGCGCGAGCAGTCCGAGCGCGGCCGCAACGCACGCGAGATCGCGCGGCTGCTCGACGAACTTCGGCCGAAGAACGGCACCCTGAGCAAGCCGGTGCCGATGAAGGGGGGCGGCTCGCTCACCATCGCCGTCCCGAAGAAGCGCCACGAGCTCCCGGTGGGCCTCGCGACCGGGTCGCTCGACCACGCGATCCTCGAGACGGCGATCGATTTCCGCGACCGTAACGGGCTCCCCACGGTGTTCGTGACCATGGACACGAACCTCCGCATCCGCGCGGATGCGCTCGGGGTCACGTCGCAGACCTACGAGAACGTGCGCGTGCACGACCTCGATCTCGAGCAATCGGTGCTCGACGTGCAGGTCCCGCCGGCCACCATCGAGGCGTTCTTCACGGCCGGCGAGGTCGAGGTGACGCACCCCGCGCTCTACGCGAACTGCGGCGTGCTCCTCCGCAACGAGCAGTCGCAAAACCACACCGCGCTAGGCCGCTTCGACGCCGGCAAGCGCACGGTGCGGGCGCTCCGCGTCGGCCGCGACGGCGTCATGGGCGTGCGGCCGCGCAACAAGGAGCAGAGCGTGGCGCTCGATCTGCTGCTCGACGACAGCGTGCCGCTCGTGTGCCTGATGGGCAAGGCCGGCACCGGAAAGACGCTCCTCGCCCTGGCCGCCGGCCTTCAGCGCACGACCGTCGACCGCACCTACGCGCGCATGCTCGTGAGCCGGCCCGTCATGCCGCTCGGTCGTGATCTCGGCTTTCTCCCGGGCAACGTGGAAGAGAAGCTCAACCCTTGGATGCAGCCGATCTTCGACAACCTCGAGCTCATCTTCACGCACGGCAAGGGGGGCGACGCGCGCGCCTACTCGCCCCTCATCGAGAGCGGCGTCATCCAGGTCGAGCCGCTCACGTACATCCGCGGCCGCAGCCTGCCGAAGCAGTTTCTCATCGTCGATGAGTCGCAGAACCTCTCGCCGCACGAGGTCAAGACGATCATCACGCGCTGCGGCGAGGGGACGAAGGTCGTGCTCACCGGCGACCCGCAGCAGATCGACCACCCCTACGTCGATCATGCCTCGAACGGTCTGAGCGTCGTCGCGCAGCGCTTCAAGAACGAGCGGCTCGCGGGCTACGTCGCGCTCACGAAGGGCGAGCGAAGCGGGCTGGCGGAGCTTGCGGCGAACCTCCTCTAGCGTGGTGTTTGGACTCGGGGCACTCGCCCGCACGAGCCACGCGGAGCGAACGCGCTCATGAGCGAGCTGGCCCGCGACCTCGCCTGGGAGCGACCGGCGGCAGCGCTCTTGCTGCAGGCGGAGCGTGGCGCAGCGGTCGTCGGTCACGCGACGCCGCTCGAGCTCGACCGCGAGCTCGCGGAACTCGCGGCGGCCTTGGCCACGGGGGGCGCGCGCGAGCCTCGCTTCGCCTACCAGGCGGCAGCGAAGAGCGACACAGCGGCGCAGCTCTCACGGCTCGCCGAGGGGCTCGACGCCATCGGTGATCCGGCGAGTTTGCTCTACGCAGCTCGCGCGAGGGAGCTCGCGCTCGAGCGGCGTTTGTGCGAGTCCGTCGGCACGGCGGCGTTCTTCGCGTTGGCGCGGCAGCGTTACCCGCGCCGCGATCGCTTCGACGCCGAGGCGGACCAGGTGGCGCAGGCTTGGCTCGCCCCGCACGCGCGCGACGCGGACGACACCGCATCGGCCGAGCGCGCTTCGCTGAGCGACGCCCCGAGCGAGCCCGAGCGCACTTCGGTGAGCGACGACGCGAGCGATCCCGCGAGCCTCGTCTCGCGGATGCGCGCGGAGCTCGGCGCGCGACGCCTCCCGGTCGTGGTGAAAGTCGAAGCGCGGATGAGCGCCCTGGCCGCCACCGGCAACGGCGTCGTCTACGTGTGCGTTGGGCGGCAGCTCACCTCGAGCGACGTCGAGCGCACCGTGCTGCACGAGCTCGACGGGCACGTCGCGCCGCGGCACCGCGCCGACTCGATGTCGCTCGGGATCTTCCGTGTCGGCACGGCGTTCGGCGGCGACGATCAAGAGGGCAGGGCGCTCGTGTGCGAAGATCGCGGGGGATTTCTCACGCGTCCGCGACGCACCGAGCTCGGACGCCGCCACGTCGCCAGTCGCATGGTCGAGGCGCAGGCGAGCTTCGTCGACGTCGCGCGCCAGCTCATGGACGTCGGCGCGGCGCCGGCCGATGCGGCGCGGATCGCGGCACGCGCGGTGCGAGGCGGTGGGCTCGCGCGCGAGGTCGCGTACCTGCCCGCGTACCTGCGGGTCAAGCACGCCTTGGCCTCGAGCCCGCGCGATGAGCAGCTCCTCGCAGCGGGCCGCATCGCCGTCGATGCGCTCGCCGTGCTGACCCCGATGCTGTCGCCAGGGGTGGCGTTCGCCTATCGTGCTTGAGAGGTCCTCGGCGGGCCCGAGGGGGGCCGATCGTGAGCGAGCGCCGTGCTAGCGTCGGGTTTGTGGACTCGGAGTTTGCGGCACGGGCGGAGGCGCGCCGGCGTAGTGGGATGTGGGGCGGCGTGGCGACATCTCGCGCGCGCCCGGCGTCCTCGAGCCTCAGTCGACGCCGCGACCTAGCGCGTGAACGAGCCGGAGCGCGGCCATCCGCTGGCCGAGCTGCGCGTCGATGCGGTCGAGCCGTGATCTGAGCAGCGTGACGTTCGTCTCGGACATCTCGAGCGCCGTCGCCGAGCCGAGCCGGAAACGCTCGAGCCGCACGCGGTAGCCCTCTTCCGCGGCGGCGAGGCCGGTCGCGGTGGTGTCCAACGCCAGCGTCGCTTCGCGGAGCGCGAGCTCTGCCTCGCGGACCTCGTCCTTGATCGCGTCGGCGAGGGCCGCGGCCTGCGCGGCGAGCTCTTCCCGCTTGGCGGCGAGCACGCCTGTCGACGTGAGCGAGCTCGCGGTGTCGTTGGGGCTGTAGGTCAGCTGCACGCCGAGATCCCACGTGCCGCGAAACTCGTCCACCTGCGGAAATACCCGCTGATTCGGGTTCGCGAGCGTGAAGTTTGCGAACGCATCGAGGCGGGGCCAGTTGCCCGCGCTCACCACGCGGCGCTGCTCGTCGAGCGCGTCACCCTGCCGCTCGAGCCCCTCGAGCTCGGGTCGTTGCGTGAGCGCTTCGGCGTAGAGTTCGTCGAGCGATGCGACCGCGGGCGGCGTGAACTCCGAGGTGGGATCCTCGCCGATGGCGTAGGGCGTCTTCGCGTCGTCGTGCATCATCGCGCGCAGGCGCTTCATCGCGGCCTCGACGCCGTGCCGCGCCCGCTCGCGCATGAGCTTGGCGCCGGCGAGCTGCGCCTCGCCTTGCAGCACGTCCGCGGGCGAGGCGCGACCTGCCTCCTCGAGCGCACGCGTCACGCGCAGCGCCTCCTCGGCCTGCGCGACGCTCTCGGCCGCGACCACCTCTTGCAGCGAGCGCCTCACCCAGTCGAAGTAGGAGAGCTTCGCGTTGGTGACTTGGCTGCGCTCGATCGCCTTGCGATCGACGCTCGCCGCCTTCTCGGCGTGCCCGGCTGCGCGCTGCGCATGGACCACGCGGAGCGGAATGTCGCTGAGCGGCACGGCGAGGCTCGCCGCGAGCGTGTAGCTGTCGAGGATGACCGGGAACGTGAACAACGACGCGGGCGCGGCGAAGAGCGGCGTGCCCGGCGCGATGGGCCCCGCGGGCGCGGGCGTCACGACCAAGCTCCCGTCGCCGCTGCCGAGGCTCCCCGCGTCGACCGGCGAGAGGCGCGCGTAGCGGGCCGTCAGCGAGACGCGAGGGAAATAGCCGAGCTTGGCCTGCGTCGCGTCGTATTCGGCGGCCGCGATGCGCGCGCTCTTGGCACGCACGAGCGGGCTCGTGGCGCGGGCACGCTTGCCGGCCTCACTCGCCGTGAGCCCGCCGGGACGTCCGAGCAGATCGTCGAAGCGCTGCTTGAGCTCCGCGGCGCTGGGTGGCACGGGCGCGACCCTCGCCGCGGCCGTGTCGTTCGACTTCGCGGCGGGCTCGGCAGGCTGCGCGTGCGCGGGTGCGGCTGCGGCTTGCATGAGGAGCACAGTGGCGAGGGCGTATCGGTAGGTCGTTGTCATGATCGTGTTCCCTTCCTGGTCCCCTCGGTCGTCCGCTCCTTCGTTCTCTTCACGCGCGAATGCAAGCGCGCCGAGGTGCCCGCGTCCGAGCGCGGGGCGATCCCCCGAAAGAGCACGTCGGCGAGGCTCGCGGCGAGCTCGTCCGCGCTCGGCAGCGCGCCGATCGGCAGGCGTCCGTCGGCGAGGCGGCGCACGAGCTGCGGAAACACCGTGACGCCGATCGTGGCCATCGTGAGGACGAGCGGATGGTGCCGCGCAGCGACCTCGCCGCTCGCGATCCCCTTGACCATCGCGCCGAGCACGAGGCCGAGGTGCCCACGCGCGAAGCGTTCGAGCAGCCGCTCGCGCCGCTTGCCGCTGCCGACCATCTCGCGCACGACGAGCCGGATGACGTCGAGCTCGGTCGAGCGCAGCGCCGCGACGTGCTTGCCGACGGCGCGCACGCGCTCCTCGAGCCGGAGAACGCTCGCGAGCGCACCCTCGAGCTCACTCATGAGCGCGCCGTACACCTCCTCGACGACGGCGAGGAAGAGCTCGTCCTTCGTCGGAAAGTAGTAATAGATCATGCCGATGCTGGTGCGAGCGTCGGCCGCGATGCGCCGCAGCGACGCGCCATCGACGCCAACGGCGAGGAAGCGGCGGCGCGCCGCGTGGACGATGCGCCGATCGATGTCGCTGCGGGGCCTCGTCATCGTGCGATCTCTCGGAAGCGGCGGGGGGCAGACGCGCTCATGCGAGCTTCTTTCGGAAGCGGAGCGAGGTCACCGTGATGAGGGTCACGAGGATCCCCGCGAGCCACACGAGCTCAGCGGCGACGTCCGAGAACGTGGCGCCGCGTAGCGCGATGCCGCGCACGATCCGCAGGAAGTGCGTGAGCGGCAGCGCCTGCGCCAGCACCTGCGCGCCCCGCGGCATGCCCTCGAACGGAAACATGAAGCCGCTCAAGAGGATGTTCGGCAGCATGAAGAAGAACGACATCTGCATCGCCTGTTGCTGCGTCTTCGCCTGGGTCGAGAAGAACAGGCCGAGCGCGAGGTTCGCCGAGATGAAGACGAACGCGAGCAGGTACAAGAGCCCGAGCGAGCCGATGATGGGCACGCCAAAGGCGAGGCGCCCCGCGAGCAGAATGAGCGTCATCTGCACGTAGCCGATGACCACGTACGGAAGGATCTTGCCCACCACGAGCTCGGGGCGGCGCAGCGGCGAGACGATGAGCTGCTCGAGCGTGCCGCGCTCGCGCTCGCGGGCGATCCCCATCGCCGTCAGCATCACCATCGTCATCGTGAGGATGACGCCGACGAGGCCGGGCACGACGTAGACGGCAGTGCGCAGCTCGGGGTTATACCAAGTGTTCGTCTCGAGCTTGATCGGCTCGGCGACGATGGCGGCGCCGCTCTTCCTGAGGCGACCGAGGACGAGCTGTTGGGAGCGCGCCGCGACGAGCGCCGCGAGCGTGCTGGTGGCGGAGCCGACGGTGATCGGATCGGAGCCGTCGACCACGAGCTGCAGCGCCGCCGTCTTGCCGGTGGTGAGGTTTCCGGCGTGCTTCGCGGGCACGACGAGCGCCGCGCGCGCGAGCCCCCGCTTCATCGCGCTCTCGATCTCCACGTAGCTCTCGACGTGACCGGCGATGCGGTAAAACCCGGTGTTTTCCAGCGCGCGGACGAGCTCTCGCGACTCCCGCGAGCGGTCCTGGTCGTAGATCACCGTGGGGATGTTGCGCACGTCGGTGTTGATCGCCCAGCCGAACAGCAAGAGCTGCATCAGCGGCAATAGCGCCATCATCGCGAGCGTGAGCCGGTCGCGCCGCAGCTGCTGAAGCTCCTTCTTCGCGACGGCCAGCGTGCGCGTCACGAGGCGGCCTCGCTCATCCCGCGGGACCTCTCTTCGTGCCGCACGATGCTGACGAAGGCGTCCTCGACGCTGGGGCGGCTCGCCTCGAGCATCGAGGTCGCGATGCCGGCCTGGGCGAGCACGCGCGCGGCCACCTCGCGAGCGTCGGCGCCCTTCACGATCACACGCATGCGACGACCGAAGTGGGCGAGCTCCTCGACCTCGCCGCTCGCGTGCAGGGCGTCCGCCGCCTTCATTGGATCGTCCACCTCGACCTCGGCGGCGTCGAGGTGGCGCCGCTCGATGAGCTCGCGCGGCGAGCCGACGTCGAGTAGCAGCCCCCTGAAAATGAACGCCAAGCGGTGGCAGCGCTCGGCCTCGTC
>SYFR01000071.1 GCA_005800325.1 Myxococcales bacterium
CAGCGGGGCTAGCTCGATTCAGCGGGGCTAGCTCGATTCAGCGGGGCTAGCTCGATTCAGCGGGGCTAGCTCGATTCAGCGGGGCTAGCTCCAACCCACGAGCTAGCCAGATTCGCCCTGCCGCTCGCGCTATCCGCGCGCGAGCATTCGCACGGTGCGCGGACGCATGCGGATCTCCAGCACGCCGCGCTCGGAGCGCGTCTCGCGGCCCGTCATCATATCGAGCCAGGTGGCGTCGACGCCGAGCGTGGTGCGAGCGACGAGGTCGTCGCCCGTCGGGTTGAGGACGAACACGACCCTCGCCTCGCCCGCAGCGTCCTCGTGCACGGTCGCGAACACCACGTCGGGATCGCTCGCGAAGCTCGGCAAGCCAAGGCTCGCGATCCGTGCGGAGACAACCTGGTCGGCGGCGGCAGGGTCGCGGCACTCGACGAGCTCGGCCTGCGCGAGCAGCTCGGACGCGATCTGTGCCGGCTTGAACGCGCCGTCGAACGCGAGCGGGTGTGGCCCAATCGTAATCTCGGCACCACGCCGCCGCGCCGCGAGCAGCTCGAGGGCGAGCTCGCTGCTGAACGCGACCGACGTCGCGCACACGATCCACTGCGCCCCCTCGAGCCCGCTCTTGCGGTGCTCGCCGCCGACGACGGCGAACGGCACGCCACGCGCCTCGAGGGCGTCCTCGAACGAGCGCACGAAGGTGTCGACCTCGATCGCCAGCGGATAGCCAAGCCCGAGATCGTCCTCGAGGCACGCCTCGCGCGGCCCTTGCCCGAGCACGCTCAAGAGCGCCCCGCTCGCCGGGCCGAAGGCATGCATGAGCCGCGCAAGTCGCCGCTCGATCCGCGGCACGACGATGCGCACGGGCACGCGACGCACGAGCTCGTGAAAGCGCGTTCGCTCGAGCGCCTCGGCGAGCCGCCGCCATGACTCGGCGAACGGGCGCGCCCGGCCGTGCGGGTCGATAGGCGCGCCGATCCACCGATCGCGCTCGACCGCCATGTAGAGGTTGAAGCCGCGCAAGCCGTACGCGAGCGCCGCCATCGCGGTGAACAGGCTGTCGCCCTCGGCGAGCGGCGGAAACACCGGCGGGTAGCCCGCCCCCATCTCGCACGCAAACGAAGGGCGTCCCATCGCGTCGCTCACGACCGTGAGCTCCGAGGTTCGGCGCGCGATGTCCCGCCGTGCGCGCTCTCCCGCCCGCCCGTAGTAGTCGAGCCCGACGAAATCGACGATTTCCCCGACCCGCGCGGCGTTGAGCGGCGTCGCCTCTTGCGCTAGCGGAAAGTTGTGCATCGTCGGCACGCCGCCAAGTCCGCCCTCCTCGAGCGCGGCCCGAAATCCGGCGAGCGCGTCCGCTAGCATCTGCTCCTGAAATTCCGCCCAGTCGAGGTAGTGGAGGAGCTCGTCGGTGTTCTTCGCATCGAACGCCCGCGGCGGCAGGAGCTCGCTGAAAGTCGGCGCCGCCTCCTCGGGCATGCCGTACGCGCGCGCGAGCGCACCCATCGTCCCGTATTTCTCGCGCACGAAGGCGCGGTACTTCGCGAGCGCGTCCGGGTGATAGTCCTGGTCGTACGCGCCATCGCGAAAGAAGAGCGCGCCCTCGTTGTCGATCTGCAAGAGCGCGATCGGTCCCTCGGGGTAGAGGAGCGGCGCGAGCCTCTCGCCGAGCAAATGGAAGTAGCGCGTGACCTCATCGCGGTACGCGTCGCTCGCGTAGCTCGGCACCGGAAACATCTTGGGCGGCGCCGCCAGGATGACGGCGTTGCCGTTCGGGCTGCGCGCCTGGCACGCCGCGTCCCACACGATCCGCTCCGGCAAGCCGAAGTACGTGAGCTCTGCGTTGATGTGCGGACCGGGCCGCACGATGGCGTAGAGACCGAGCTCGTGGGCGAGCCGCAAGAACGCGCAGACGTCGCGCTGTGGATCGCGCTCCCCGAGCTCGAGTCGCCCCTTGCCGAGCTCGTGCACGCCCCACGGAACGTAGAGCTCCACGAAGCGCATACCCATCCCGCGCGTCGCCTCGAGGCACGCCCGCCACCTAGGCGGCTCGATGCGCCAGTACTGTACCGAGCCCGACAGCAGCGGGACGAGCTCGCCGCCGATGCGGAGCCCGCCACGCTCGACGGTCACGCCAGGCATCGGCCGCGCCCCGCCCCTCTCCTCAGCGAATCATCGAGAGCGACCGCGCGACGAAGTCGTAGAGCGGCGCCCAGTACACGCCCAAGACGAGGGTCGGTGCGGCGAGCGCCACGCTGGCAGCTCCGAAGGTGGGCCGGACGTCGAGCCCGGTCTTGGCGTCGGCCTCATCGAGGTACATCGCCCGGATGATGCGCGCGTAGTAGAAGAGCGAGACGACGCTGTTGAGAACGCCGACGACCGCGAGCACCCAGTTCCACGTGCCGCCCGCCGTCACCAGCGCCGAGAACAGGTAGAACTTGCCGACGAAGCCGGCGAGCGGCGGGATCCCCGCGAGCGACACGAGGAAGATGGTCATGACGACGGCGACGACGGGCGAGCGGCTACCGAGCCCGCGAAAGGCTGCCATCGTCTCGTCGCCGCCATTCGCCTCGGCGAGCGCCATCACGATGAGGAACGCCCCGAGGTTCATGAAGCAGTACGACACCGCATAGAACGCGATGGCGGCGAGACCGGCCTCGCTGAACACCGACACGCCGAGCAGCATGTAGCCGGCGTGAGCGATGCTCGAGTACGCGAGCATGCGCTTGACGTTGTCTTGATTGAGCGCGGAGAGGTTGCCGATGGTCATCGTCGCCATCGCGAGGCAGCCACCCGTCACCGCCCACGGTGCGCCACCCATGAGTCCCTGGGCAGCGCCGCTCGCGCCGAGTCCGTCGGTGAAGAAGCGCATGA
>SYFR01000072.1 GCA_005800325.1 Myxococcales bacterium
CGCCCGCACCGCCCGCGCCGCCCGCTGAGGCGGTCGAGGCCTGCACCGAGACGCTCGTCGGCGAGATCTTTTTCCCGGACGTCTCATCGGGGCAGCCGGCGGTAGTGCTCGCCGCCATCGCCGTGACCACGCTAAGCCCGAGCACCCACCCGTCGTTCAGGTTCCTCGCCATGAGCCGTGCGGCAAGTCTAATGTGGCAAATCAGAGATTCGCCACCAAAGAAACCCGGTCACTCGGCAGCGCTCGCGACCGCGCTCTTGTCGTCGAGCGAGGCGAGGCTCTTGAGGAGGCGCTCGCCGGTGGTCGTGATTTCGTCGTGCAGGTACCGGCAGCGCGGCTCGCAGCGATCGAGGTAGCGCTCGAGCAGCTCGCGGCGCTCGGGGTGCTTCTTCGCCTGTTCGAGCAGCGTCTCGCACACGAGCTCGTCGATGAGCAGGCGCGTGAGGCGCTCGGCGTGCAGCATCGCGAAGCCGAAGTCGCGCTTCGGATCCCAGTCCTTCGTGAGCGAGGTCTTCCACGTCGCGACGGGCTTGCCCGAGAGCGAGCGGACCTTGTCCGCGGCGGTCTTGGTGATGAGGTGGTTCTGCGCGCCGAGCGACAGGGTCTGCACCTTCGCCACGCGCCGCTCGAGCGGCTCGGTCGCCGAGAGCGAGCGCCACCGCGCCTGGGCGATGCGCTTGATGAAGCCCTGCGGATCCTTCATGACCGCGCCGATCGTGTCCTTCATCGCCATCAGCGACTGGATCTGACTCGTGCCCTCGTAGATCGGCATGACCATCGCGTCGCGCAGGAGCTTCTCGGCGCCGTACTCCTTCATGTAGCCGTTGCCGCCGTGGATCTGGATGCACCGCTGCCCCATCTCGACGGCCTTCTCGGACGCGAGGTACTTGAGCAGCGGCGTGACGCGGCGCGCGAGCTTCGCGTAGGCCTTGCGCTCCTTCTTCTGGGCCTTCTTCTCCGTCTCGCTCTGCGACTCGCTGCCGAAGAGCCCGAGCTTGCGCGCCATCTCTTCGGCGTACGCCCCGCGCATCGCGAGCGCGCGGATCGCCTGGACGTCGGTGCGCATCTCGTCGAGGTAATCGGCGATCATCTCGTGCTTGTCGATCGTCTTGCCCATGCTCGGCCGCTGCGCCGCGTAGTCGCGCGCGAGCCGATAGGCCGCCTCGCAGAGGCCGAGCGACTCGAAGCCGACGCCGAGCCGCGCGCCGTTCATCAAGGTCAGCATGTGCTTGAAGCCGTCCCCGCGCTTGCCGATGAGCGCAGCTGGCGCCCGGTCGAAGCTGAGCGCCGCGGTCACCGAGCCGTGATGACCGAGCTTCTCTTCGAGGCGGCTGAGCGTGACGATGCGCTTGCGATTGCCCTCTTCGTCCTCTTCGTAGGTCGGCACGAGGAACATGCTGAGGCCGTCGAGGCCCGCGAGCGGCCCGGCGCCTTCTTTCACCTTCTCGGTGCGCGCGATGACGAAGTGGTACTTGCCGTGGCCCGAGGTGATGAAGATTTTCTCCCCGGTCACGAACCAGCGGCCGCTGGCGTCTTGATCGCCCGTGGCCTTGAGGCGCGCCATGTCGCTCCCGGCGTCGGGCTCGGTGATGTCCATGCAGCCCCAGGCCTTGCCGGTGCGCACCTCTTCGAGCTCTTTGCCAAATCGGATCGACTCGAGGTTGCCGTCCTTGTCGAACACCGTCGCCGGATCGCCGAGCGAGAAGAGCAAGAGCGCCATCGCCATGCCGCCGTGAAATCCGTGGTGCGCCATCACCGACACGTCGGCGCGCGCGAACAGCTCCGAGTTGATGAGGTACATCATGAGCGGCGCGTTCATGCCGCCGAGCTCCCGCGGCACGCACATCCCGTGCAGCTCGAGGCCCTTGATGATCTCGAACAGCTCGTCCATCTCGGGCGCGCACACCGCCTCCCCGTTCTCGAGGTGATTGCCGGCCTTCTCGATCGCCGCCGCGCGCGGGGCCACCTCGGTCGCCGCGAACGCACCGACCATGTCGGCGATGCCGCGATAAAACTCCACCGCGTCGGCGGCGTTCGTGAAGCCGTCTTTCGCGCGGTAGCCACGCTCGTTGGCGCGCACGAGCGGCTCCCAGTCGATGCCGCGGTCGAAGTAGTACTGGAGGTCGTCGTTGTCGGCGAAGTAGTTGGAGCTCATGGTTCGGTTCCGCGTGTGGAGGGGGGATCGGGGCGAGGGAGGGCGAGGTCGTCGCCTTGCCCTCGGATTGACTTGCGACTGCTGTGTTGAGTGGGTGGCGAGTCGGTGATTCGCCGCGCTAGCGGCTCTCGCTCCTCGAGGAGGCTCGCTCGCGAAAGAGGCTCTCGCGCGCGATGCGGAGCAGCTCGTGGGTGGTGCGCTCTGCGGGGGTCGCTTGGCCCCGGACGGCGACGCTCGGCTTGCGACGACCGTTGCCGCGCGGCGCCTTTGCGTGAGGTGCGGGCGCCTCGGTGATGAGCGCGCCGGCGAGGCTCGCGGCGGTGGCGACGCCGCTCACGACCATGTTGATCACCTGAAGCACGTAGGCCTCGGGATCGACGGTGACGTGGATGTCGCCGGCCTTCTGACCCTCACGGATGGAGTCGGCGACGACCTTCACCCACGGGGCCACGTGCGTCTCGAGGCGCTCGCGCATGTCGTCAGGGCGATCGAGGATCTCGCGCAGGAGCAGGCGCGCGCGGTTGGGATCGGCCGCGAAGAACTCCACGAGCTCTTGCATCACGCCGCCGAAGCGCGGCCCGCGGCCGGCCGCCGCCATCAGGAAGCGCGGCAACACGGCGTTCCACCGCTCGAGCAGCTCTTCGAGCACGCCGAGGCGCAGCTGCTCTTTCGAGGCGAAGTGGTAGAGCAGCGAGGCCTTGCGCAGCCCCACGGCGTCCGCGATGTCCTGCAGCGAGGTGCCGTCGAAGCCGCGCTCGGCGAAGGCGCGCGTCGCTGCACGGAGGATCTCGGCGCGCATGTCCGAGGGCTCCGGGCTCGCCGCACGTGCGCTGCCTGCCGACCGCATGGGAGCTGTCTACCATGTGGTAGGGAGATTGTCTACCGATTGGTAGGTAGAACCGAAGAGCGAACGCAGGCCGAGCCGTGGCCGAGCCGTGGCCGAGCCGTGGCCGAGCGGAGGACGAACGCCAGGCGCCCGCTGGGCAAGCGGTGGGGCTGCCGTAGACCTGAGGTGGGCAAACGCAGCGCAGCAGGCCGCGCATTGGCTTGCGCTGGATGGCGCGCGCTCCTACATAGCCGTCGCAAGGCCGCGATGCGTCAATGGCTCCTCCTCTGTTCGGCGATCGCCGTCGCCGCGTGCAGCGAGAAGCCGCAGGGCACGGTGAGCCACGGGCCGGAGGGCGCTGCCAGCGCGGCGGCGCGGCAGCTCGTGCGCCTCGTCGTCGAGCCAGGGACGCCGCTCTCGAGCCAGCCGGTCGCAGACGCCGTGCGCCGAAGGCTCGCGCCGCTCGGCCTGAGCGACAGCGACGTCGAGATCGCCGGGGCGGACGTGCATGTCTACGTCGGTGAGGCGCTCGCGGTGCGCGCACGCGCGGCGCTCGAGGGTGGGCGCGTGGACGTGCTCGTGGCGGACGATGCTGCGCCGCCCGCGGGCGAGGCGGAGCCGGGCGCGCCGCTCGCCGTCGAGAGCGAGAGCGTCAGCATGGCCTCGGGGCCGGTGACCGTGCGTTACGTCACGGCGCCGGTGGCCGAGAGGCAGGCCCTCGTCGCGCACGTCGCGACGCGCGGCGATACGATGCGGCTCGGCCCGCTGTTTCGCGGCAGCGACGAGCCGAGCGGCTATCGGACGTACGCGGTGCTCGCGAAACGCGGCGCGCGCGGTGAGAGCGTCACGCGCGCCCGAGCGCTGGAAGAGGGGCAGAGCGTGATGCTCGAGCTCGGGGTGACCGGCGGCGCGAAGGGCCTCGTCGCGTGGCAAAGCAAGCAGAGGGCGCGGTTCTTGTTGTTCGCGAACGGCGAGGTGCTCGCGGCCGTGCAACCCGAGGCGCCGATCGAGGACGGCGTGCTCAAGTTTCCGATCGTTGCGCGCAGCTCGAAGGCCGCAGCGCTTAAGGTCGCGCACGCGCTCGCGCAAGAGCTCGACGGCGGCCGCGCGCTCGCCAACGCGGTCACGGTCGTGCGGCGTTAGCAGGCTGTTGAACAACGGACCGAGTCGGCGCGCGTCACTCGAAGGAATACGGGTCGGCTTGGGGCGGCCAGCGCAGATCCAGCAGGTCGACGGACGCGCCGCGAAACGTGAGCAATGCGTCCGCGCCGAGCGTGACGCGGCCGTCGAAGCCCGGCACCGCGTCGAGCATCTTGAGCCAGGAATAGTCCGCGACGAGCGGCGCGCTCGCGTCCACGAGGTCGTCCGGACACTCCGGCCCGCAGGCGCCCCAGGTGAGCTCGCGGTAGAGGGTCGAGCCCTCGGGACGCGACGCGGCTGCCAGTACCTCGGCCGTGAAGGGCTGCGGATTGAAGGCGAGCGGCAGCGCGCTGAGCCGGATCTGCAGCGCCCCGGTGTCGGGACCGAAGCGAAAGGCGATGCTGTCCGCGGTCGTGCCCGTGACCTGCGCGGCGTCGCCGCTCACGCTGCAGGCCGTGTACGTCGAGCCTTCGCCGAAGCCGACGCTGAAGTCGGTGTACTCCGCGCCGCAGACCTCGGTGAGAAAGCCGCCCTCCGCCACCGAGCAACCCCCGAGCGCCGTGAGCGCACCGAGCGCGAGCACGGCCGCCGCGAGCCGCCGCACCGTCATGGGTTCAGCCATCGATCGTGCCTCCGAATGCAAAGTAGAACCCGCCAAAATCGTGGCTTTGCCCGAGCTCGCCGGGTGCGCCGACCGGCGCGAACACGAGCCCGGTGTCGAGCCCGAGGTGGTACGCGTACGAGGTGAGCGTCACCGCCGCGCCGAAGATGGCGGTGTGCTGCATCGGGGCCTCGAGCCGCCTCGCCTCACGCGAGCTGCCGGACACGGAGGGAGAGTCGCTCTCGTCCGCCTCGAGGTTCCACGAGAGCCTGCCCGCCGCGTAGCCCACCCGAGGCACGAGCTCGAGCGCGAGATCGCGGTCGCCCCAGACGCGCACGGGCGCCTGCGCCGCCACGTAGTAGCCGACCTCGTTCAGCGAGGCTCCGGAGGGGTAGATCCCGTAGGCCGAGCCCGCGTGCCGCGAGGCCCCGCGGCTCAGGCCCGCCCACACGCCGACGCCGACGCGAGAGTGCACCGCGTAGGCGCCGTCGAATGCGGCCCACAACTTGACCGGGGCGTGGCCTTGCTCGCGCAACAGCACGGCATTCTCGGAAAATCCGGGCGGTCCGAGACCAACCGTGACGCGCGCGAACCAGGTCGGCATGGGCGGCTCGGCGAACCCGGGCGGGAGCGCAGCGACAGGCGGAGACGCGACCGCTGGCGGAATCGCAGCGGCAGCAGACGTGGACGCAACAGCAGGCGGCAACGCCGCAGCAGGCGGCAACGCCGCAGCAGGCGGAGACGCCGCAGCAGGCGGAGACGCGACGGCGACTGGCGGCGGCGCAACCGCAGGCGGCGACGCCGCAGCAGGCGGAGACGCGGCGGCGAGCTCTAGCGCAAGCGCGAGGACGATCACGGCGTCATTCGAGCGGGAGCGCGCACGAAATGCAACCGGCGCGACGGACGCGTCACGCGGCGATGCGCAGCGCGGCGCGGTCGAGGATCTCGAGGCAGCCGGCGAGGGTCGGACAATCGAACAGCTCGCGGCGCAGCGCGCTCGCGCCCGCGAGGCCCTTGATGAAGCCGCCGAGGTGGCGTCGCGAGCAGGTGACACCGCGCGTCTCGCCGCGCTCGTCGACGCGTGCGCGCAGGAGCGCCCGGCAGAGGTCGAGCCGCTCCTCGACGGTGGGCTCGGGGAGCTCGACGCCGTGGTCGAGGAGCGCGCGGATCTCGCGGAATATCCAGGGGTGATCGATCGCGCGACGCCCGACCATGACGCCGCTGCAACCGGTCTCGGCGAGCGCGCGCGCCGCGTCGGCGGCGCTGTTCACGTCGCCGTTGACGACGACCGGCATCGACACGACGGCGCGAGCGCGGCCGGCCCAGCTCCAGTCCGCGGCGCCGCTGTGGCCCATCTTCGCCGTGCGGCAGTGGACCGTGAGCGCACGCACGCCCGCGTCCTCGAGGCGCCGCGCGAGCTCGACGATCGGCATGTGCGACTCGGGACCGTAGCCGATGCGCGTCTTCACGGTGACCGGCAGGCTCACGCGCTCGACGACCATCTTCGCCATCGCCACCATCGCGTCCGGATCGCGCAGCCAGCCGGCTCCGGCGCCGCGTCGCGCGATCTTCGGGACCCAGCAGCCGCAGTTGATGTCGATGTACGCGGGCTCGGCGCGCTCGGCGACGGTGGCGGCCTCGGCGAGGCGCTCGGGATCGGCGCCGTAGATCTGGATCGCGGTCGGGCGATCGCTCGGCAAGAGGGTGATCTTGTGGCGCGCCTTGCGGCAGCCTCGCAGGAGCCCCTCGACGTTGACGAACTCGGTGACGCACAGCTCGGCGCCCACCGTGCGGCAGAGCGCGCGGTACACGTCGTCGCTCACGTCCTCCATCGGCGCGAGGATCGCGGGACGACGCGCGAAGAGCTCCTCGAACGAGCGCGCTCCGGCGGGGAGTGCCATCACGGGCGGCATCTATCACGACGACGGGCGCCGCGCCCAGTCTGGAGCGGGGCGCTGCGATCAGCCGGAGCTGGGCTCGGTCGCTCGTGGCTCGCGCTCGAGCAAGATGCGCTCGGCGCGGCGGCGGGTCGCCTTGGTGACGCGGAAGCGCAGGTCCTTCCATGCGAAAGAGTCGCCGGCGACGGGCACGCGGCGCAGCTCATCGGCGACGAAGCCCGAGAGGGTGATCGCCTCGACCTTCTCGTCGAGCTCGAGCACGCGGAAGAGCTTTCGCATCTCGGTGCGCCCGCGACACAGATAGCTGCCGTCCTTGCGCTTGACCATCATGCGCTCGACGCTGTCGCTCTCGTCTTCGATCTCGCCGACGATCTCCTCGAGCACGTCCTCGAGCGTGATGAGCCCCTGCGTGCCGCCGTACTCGTCGACGACGACCGCGAGGTGGCGCCGCTCCGTTTGAAACATCCGCAAGGTCTCGTCGAGCGTCTTGCTCTCGGGCACGACGAGCAGCGGGTGCTTGAGCTCCGCGAGGCTGGGAGCGGGGTCCCGCTCGGCGAAGAGCAGATCCTTCGCGATGACGACGCCGTCGACGTCGTCGAGCTCGCCCGTCGGGGTGAAGAGGAAGCGGCTGTTGCCCGACTCGCGCATCACCTCGAGGTTGGCCTCGTAGGTCTTGCCGCCGGAAAGAAACACGATGAGCGCGCGCGGCACCATGACGTCGCGCGCCGTCAGCTCGCGCAGGCTCGTGATCCCCTCGATGAGCTCCGCGAACCGCGGCCCGAGATCGCCCTCGCGCTTGCCGACCGCCGCGAGCAAGCGGATCTCTTCGACGGACGTGACCGGCTGCCGGTTCTCGGGCACGAACAGGCGCGCGAACCAGCTCGTGAAGCGCAGCGGGTAGTGGAGCACCCAGGTGATCGAAGCGAGGATGAGCGTGATGGGCGCGGCGAGGCGATCGGCCTGCGCCACGCCGAGGGTCTTCGGGACGATCTCGGTGACGATGAGGACGACGAGCGTGAAGACGATCGAAAAGACGGCGACGCTGCCGGCGTAGATCTCCTGGTAGGCCGAGCCCGCGAAGGTCGCGCCGACGGTGTGCGCGAAGGTGTTGAGGATGAGGATCGCCGCGATCGGCGCCTCGATGTCGGACTGCTTCCAGTGCCGAAGAATGCGGCCGGCGCGGCTGCCGCTCTTCGCCATGCGCTCGATCTCGCCGCGGCTGACGCTCAAGATCACCGACTCGGACACCGAGCACACCGCGGACACGATGAGCGCCACGGTTACCGAGACGATGAGCACCACGTAGGCGCTGCTGTCTGCGGCGGCGCCAGCTGAGACGTCCGCAGCAGCGGCGCCAGCCGCGGCAACGGCGCCAGCAGCGACGGCGCCGTGCCCGGCAGCGGGGTCAACCATGGCGGACGAGAGCCGGCGATCCGAGGCGTGCTGCGAACGATGAGGTCATCGCGAGGCGATACTGTATAGCCGCCGCCCTCTCCCGGGGGAGGAATTCAGACGCGGGCGAGGGTGCGCGAGCGCGGCGCCGGCGCATCGATCGCAGCGTGTCGCGCGCCGCCGTTGCCACGCGCACGAGGAGTCAGTCGACGGCGTGAGGCGCATACTTCGCGAGGAGCCCGCAAACGGTGTCGCCTCCGACGTTGCCGCCCGAGAGGACGACGCCGACGCGGGCGAGCCCTCGGGGCAGCTTGCGGGCGAAGGCAGCGGCGGCGGCGGCGGCGCCCGATGGCTCGACCAGCGTCTTGCCGTGGAAGAGCAGCGTGGCGAAGGCGCGTCCGATCTCGTCGTCGCTGACGCGCACGCTCTCGACCTGGTGGTCGCGCGCGATGGCGAGGTTGAGCTCGCCGACCTGCACCGGCTTGAGGCCGTCGGCGATCGTGTTCGAGGCGGCGATGGTGACGCGCTCGCCGGCGGCGAGGCTCTGCGCGAGGGCGTCGGAGCTGTCGGGCTCGGCTCCGAAGATGCGCGCGCCGTACGCTGCGGCGACGAGGCACGCCCCCGCCACGAGCCCGCCGCCGCCGACCGGCACGACGACGGCGTCGAGGTTTGCGCCGGTCTCGTCGAGCACTTGCTCGAACAGCTCGAGCGTGGCCGTGCCCTGCCCCGCGACGACGTGCGGATCGTCGAAGGGCGGGATCATCGTGGCGCCGGTGGCGTGGACGAGTGCCAGCGCCGCCTCGTGCCGCTCGGTCGAGGTCGTGCCCGCGAAGGTGATCTCGCCGCCGAGCGCGCGCACGCCGGCGACCTTCACGGCCGGCGCGTCGACCGGCATCGCGATGTACGCTTTGGCGGCGTAGGTCTTCGCCGCGAGCGCGACGGCTTGGGCGTGGTTGCCCGAGCTGAAGGTGACGACCCCCCGCGCCCGCTCGGCTTCGGTGAGGCGACCGACGGCGTGCATCGCGCCGCGCGCCTTGTAGGCGCCGATGCGCTGCATGTTCTCGGACTTGAGGAAGAGCGCGACGCCCGCGACCGCGTCGAGCGCGTCGAGGTGAAGCACCGGCGTCTTCTTGACGTGGCCCGCGATGCGGCGCGCAGCCTCGCGCACGTGGCCGAGATCGAGTCGTTCGGGGAGGAGCGGGAGCGTCACGTGGGATCCTGTTGTGCCGAACGGACGGGGCTCTATAGTTCGCGCTCCACGGCACGGCAAAGCGGAGGCGTCATGGGCAAGCGAGTCGGGGTTCTGTTCTCGGGCGCGGGGCATCGCGATGGGTCGGAGATCCACGAGGCCACGCTGAGCCTGTATTTCCTCGACAAGGCGGGCGCGGAGATCGTCGCCATGGCGCCCGACAAACCGCAGGCCGACGTGCTCGATCACCAGGCCGGCAAGCCGCAGGGCGAAGGCCGCAACGTGCGCGTGGAGTCGGCGCGCATCAGCCGCGGCAACGTCCGCGACGTCGCGACCGTGCAGGCGAGCGAGCTCGACGCGCTGCTGATCCCCGGCGGATACGGCGCGGCGAAGAACCTGTCGACCTTCGCGAGCGAGGGCGCCAATTGCTCCGTGGATCCGGAGGTCGCGCGGCTCATTCGCGAGGTCCACGCGCAGAAGAAGCCCATCGCCGCCTTGTGCATCGCGCCCGCGGTCGTCGCCAAGGTGCTCGGCGCCGATCACCACGTCGCGCTCACCATCGGCAACGACGCCGGCACGAAGGACGCGCTCGAGGCGCTCGGGGCGAGGCACGTCGAGCGCGCGGCGGACGACATCGCCGTCGACGAGGTGCACAAGATCGTGAGCACGCCCTGCTACATGCTCGCCAAGGGGCCGGCCGAGGTGGGCGCCGGGATCGAGAAGCTCGTGGCGCAGCTGTTTCGTTGGCTGGCGGCGTAGCTCGCGCGTGTGAAATGGCGAAGTGGCGAGGCACGATGGGCGCACGCATGCCGTCGCTCGCGCCGCTCGCCTGGCTGCCGAAGGGAGCCCTCGGGATCCTGAAGGAGATCGCGCGTCACGCGTTGCGTCGCCCCGTGGTCGGCATCGCGGCCGTGGCGCGTACCGAAGATGGGCGCGTGCTGCTCGTCCGCCGCGGAGACACGGGCACGTGGGCGCTGCCGGGCGGCACGCTCGAGTGGGGGGAGGTGCTCTCGCGCGCGCTCGCTCGGGAGCTCGAAGAAGAGACCGGCGCGACGGTCGTGGGCCTCGGGCGCGTCACCGGCGTCTACTCGCACCCCGAGCGCGATCCGCGGTTTCACGCGGTGACGATCTGCGTCGAGGCCACCGTGCGCGAGCCGGTGCGCGGCCCGAAGAACGCGGTCGAGATCCGCGAGGCGCGGCTGTTCGCGGCCGACCTGCTGCCGAGCGAGCTCGCCATGGGCATGAGCGACATGTTGTCGCACGCCCTCGGTGGCTCGGGCGACGTCGTGCTCGAGTAGCCGCGCCGCGAGCCACAGGGCCGTGGCCTACCGATCGGTAGGTCGCCGTGGCGACGCGCTGCGGAGCGAGACCTGCACGCGCGGCGGAGCGAGTCCGCCACGCCCTTCCGCGCCGCGCCGAGGCGCGCTAAGGACCGGCCGTCATGCCTCGCAGCTCGCCGCGCGCGCGAAACATGAGCGCGATCACGCTGGTCATGCTGCTCGTGCTCGGTGC
>SYFR01000073.1 GCA_005800325.1 Myxococcales bacterium
AGGAAACCGCTGCTCTATCCACTGAGCTACGTGGGCGGACACCACCTTCTGCGCGTTCTCGCGCGGGTCGTCTAGTCCTTCCTTCGCCGCTTCGACCAAGGCGCGCGAGGCTCGAGCGTCGGTGGTCGGCTCCCGTGGTACGGTGCGCCACTGCGCCAGGCGGGCTCGGAGGCGGCGAGCTGCACGCTGAGGATCCTACGCGAATGGCTGCAGGTGACATGTCAGGGGGAGATCGTCCGCTACGAAGACATGGACGGCTTCGGCACCGAGGGGCTCGACTATTTCAAGCTCGTGAACGGCGGCGTCGCTTCGTTCGTCGTGCGCCTGCACAAGCAACCTGTCGCGAAGGTTCGCATCTGTCGCGCGAACGACCGCGCGTCGCTCTTCGTGAGCTGGCCGCCCGGAAAAGATCGCCCCTCCATCGTCGCGCTCGGTCGCGGCGCCAAGTGTGAGTAGCGGCAGCACGCGCTCGTCGGCGTCGTGGCCTCCCCCCGCTAGCGCAAGCGCGTCGCGGCGCGCGGCCGGGGCCACCGAGCAGCGGCACCGTCCACCGGCGCCGCCGCTGCCCGTGGCGCCTGCGCGGCGTGGATTGACGTGTCCACAACGCGATGTCAATGTGGACACATGGACGTCGGCATTCGGGAGCTCAAGCAGCACCTCTCCGAGTACCTCGACCGTGCGGCGCGGGGCGAGGTCATTCGCGTCACCGATCGCGGACAACCCAAAGTCCTGATCACGCCGATCCGCGATGAGCGGATCATCGAGCGTGGCCTCGAAGAAGGCTGGCTGAGCGCAGGTGACGACCGCCCGCCAGCG
This sequence comes from Myxococcales bacterium, assembly GCA_005800325.1. GTDB lineage: Bacteria > Myxococcota_A > Polyangia > Polyangiales > Polyangiaceae > SYFR01. The sequence goes on from SYFR01000073.1 coordinate 817, forward strand.
CGTGTGCGGCGCGCGCGGGCAAAGAAGCGCGTCATGGAGCTCCTGCAGGAAGATCGCGACGGAGCCTGATGGCGCTCTACGTGGACACCAGCGCGCTGCTCAAGCGCTACATCGAGGAGCCGGACAGCGACGCCGCGGATGGCTACCTCATGGCCGACCCGAGCTGGTTCAGCGGTCGGCACAGCTACGTCGAGGTGCGCCGGAACCTGGCGCGCGCGCTCGGAGGGGGCGAGCTCGCGCGGAGCCGCGCCGCCTTCGAGGAGGACTGGCGGCGCATCACCGTCATCGAGCTGGACGAAGTCACGTGTCGCCTCGCGGCCGACATCAGCGAGCAGGCGGGGCTACGCACGCTCGATGCGCTCCACCTCGGCGCGGCGACGAGGCTCGGGCCGCGCGTCATCGACTTCTTGACCTACGACGTTCGCCAGGCCCGAGCGGCACGCCAGCTCGGTTTTTCCGTGCTGGGCGTCTGACTCGGCCCGCGGCGACCGACCCTCGCGCCGTTCGCGATTCCCTAATCGGGCGGCGCGTTCCATATTCCGAGCCATGAGCCTCTGCCTCACCCCGGCCATCGAACGCATCACCGCCGAGGTGACGGGGCGCAGCCGCTCGCTCTTCGCCGCCGACGTCGCGCGCCACGGCGACGCGCTCGGTCAGGCGGTGACGGGGACGCGAGTGCTGGTCGCGGGCGGAGCGGGCTCGATCGGCTCGGCGACGATCCTCGAGCTCTTGGCGCTCGAGCCGGCCGCGCTGTGCGTGCTCGATCCGAGCGAGAACAACCTCGCCGAGCTGCTGCGCACGATCCGCTCGCGCGAGCCGGCATATCGCGGCGAGCTGCACATCGAGCCGCTCGACTACGGCTCATTGCTGGCGCGACGCTTCCTGTCGGAGGCGCGGCCGTTCGACTGGGTGCTGTCGTTCGCCGCGCTGAAGCACGTGCGCTCGGAGCGCGACGCCGTCTCCGCGCTGCGCATGCTCGAGATCAACCTGCTGGCCGCCGATCGGTTCCTCGCGACGGTGCGGATGCAAGGCCACGGCGCGCGCGGTCTGTTCATGGTGTCGACCGACAAGGCCGCTCAGCCGGTGAGCCTGATGGGCGCCGGGAAGCGCGCCATGGAACTGCTCCTCTGGGCACATCGCGCCGGAGGCCCCGCGAGCCTGCTCGACGGCGGAGACGCGCCGCCGCTCGCACGCGCCAGCACCGCCCGCTTCGCCAACGTCGCCTTCTCCGACGGCAGCCTGCCGTGGAGCTTTCTGCAGCGCCTCGCCAAGGAGCAGCCGCTCTCCCTGCCTGGCGACGTGCGCCGCTATCTTGTGTCGCCGCGCGAGGCGGGCCAGCTCTGCCTACTCGCCGCCGTGCTCGCGCCGGATCGGACCGTCGTCGTGCCGCGGCTCTCGCCCGAGCGCGACCTCGTCGACTTCAAACGCGTGGCGGAGGCGACGCTGAAAGCGGCGGCCCTCGTGCCGGCCTATTACGACGACGAGGCGAGCGCACGCGCCGCCGTCGCGCGCGAACGCAGCCAGGGCCGTTACCCGGTGTTGCTGACGCGCTCGGACACGAGCGGCGAAAAAGAGGTCGAGGTGTTCGTCGCCGAAGGCGAATCCGTCAGCGAGTGCGACCTCGACGGCGCGCTCGCCATCGCCGCGCCCGACCGCAGCGAGGGCGGTCTCGCCGAGCTCCTGGCGCTCATCCACGCCGCCTGCGTCGAGGGCCGCGCGATCGACAAGCCCGAGCTCTCGCGCGCGCTCGCGGCGCTCGTGCCGGACTTCGAGCATCACGAGACGGGCCGGAGCCTGGACGCGAAGATGTGACGCCTGGGGTCCGAGGAGCCGCGCTGCCAGCAGGAAAATCGCCGGGAGCGGCGAAAGGATGTGGCGATGAGATGGTTATGCAGAGCACGCCATCCACAGGAGGTAGCCTTCCTATGACCCACGACACGCCGGAGCTCGAGGACGACAACGGCTCGCGCAGCGCCGCGCGAGCGCACTCCGCGACCAAGCCATCGGACACGCCGGAGCTCGAGGACGACAACGGCTCGCGCAGCCAAGGCCAGCGGCGAGCCGCCCCCTCGAGCGAGCGCATCGCGGACGCCATGCCGAGCATCATCGACGCCGCCTACCGCCTTTGGCTCGCCCTCGATCGCGCGGTGCCGCTCGAAGATGTGCTCGCGCTCGGCGTGCGGCTGTACCGCGCCGAGAGCGCAGACGCGACACGGCACAAGCTCGCAGCGCTCGCATGCCCTCGCGACTCGAGCCGGGCGGGCGCTCGATCGCGCCAGAGGCGCCACGCCGCACGCACGTTGCCGGGCGCCTCGGCGGCGTGAGTCGCTCGAGAGCTTGCGTCGAAGTCTCGCGCCGGTCGCGAGGGTGAAAAGGGCCGTCGGACGGCGCCGGTCAGCCGGCGCAAGCCAGCCGGCGCCAGTCAGCCGGCGCCAGTCAGCCGGCGCCAGTCAGCCGGCGCCAGTCAGCCGGCGCCAGTCAGCCGGCGCAAGCCAGCCCGCGTCAGCCCGCGAGCATCTTCTTCAGGCTGCCGTCGGCCAGCGCCGCGCGCGTGAGATCCTCGCCGCCGACGAGCACG
>SYFR01000074.1 GCA_005800325.1 Myxococcales bacterium
CTGAAGAGCGGCAGCGGCATCCCGACGACGGGGAGCATGCCGCTCACCATGCCTACGTTGATGACGGCGTGCCAGAAGATCATCGCGCCGCAGCCGACCGCGACCACGGCACCGAAGCGATCGCGGGCCTGAGATGCGATGTGGACGGCCCAGAGCGTGAGAAACAGGTAGAGCGCGAGCAGCACGGCGACGCCCGCAAATCCCCACTCTTCGGCGAACACCGGAAACGGGAAGTCGGTGTATTGGTCGGGCAAGAACCGATACTGGTTCTGCATGCCATTCATGAAGCCGTGGCCGACGATGCCGCCGTTTCCGATGGCGATGCGCGCGTGATAGGCGTGATACCCGGCGCCGCTGATGTCGGCTTGCGGATTGAGGAACGTCGTCACGCGCTGCCGCTGATAAGGGAGCGCGAAGGTCCAGATCAATACCGCAGCGACGCCCGCGCCGACGACCGCCGCGGCGAGGCTCTTCTTTCGGATGCGCGTGATCGCTGCGATCGAGCCGAAGATGAGGGCGAACATCAGCGCCGTGCCGAGGTCGGGCTGCCGCGCGACGAGCAACGCCGGGATCGCCATGAGGATCGCGGGAATTGCCAAGTCGCGCAGCGTCCGCTCTTCGCTCTTCGGATCGTCGTGCAGGTATTTCCCGATGGCGACGATCAGGCACACCTTCATGAACTCGCTTGGCTGAAAGCTGAAGCTGCCGATGTTGATCCACCGCGCCGCGCCGCGCACGTCGCGCGCCAGGACGAACACGAGCGCCAACATGAAGACGCCGAGCGTGTAGATGACGTAGGCGTAGCGCTCGATGTGGCGGTAATCGATCGCCGCCACCGCCGCGCCCACGGCTCCGCCCAGGGCGAGCCAATATACCTGGTTGATGTAGATCTCACTGAGGCCGGCGCGGGTCGTCCCGAAGTAGACGCTCGTAGCGCTGTAGAGGTTGACGACGCCGAGCACGGCGATGCACGCCACGACGATGAAGAGCGGCCAGTCGATGTTGTCCCGTGCCCGCCCGGAGAGCCCGGTGGTGCGGCCGAGCGCCGCGACTCCGCGACGCATCACGGCGCCTTGCCCCCGGCGGCCGCGGGTGGTGCGACGCTGCCCTTCGCCTTCGCCGCGTCCGCCGCGCGCAGCTCTTGGTAGGCCTGCACGATCTCGAACGCCACCGGAGCCGCGTGCTTGCCTCCGGCGCCGCCGTGCTCGATCAGCACCACGACCGCGACCTCGGGCTCGCGCGACGGCGCGTAGCCCGCGAACCACGCGTGGTCGCGGTTGAAGTACCAGACGTTCTCGAGCTCCTGGTTGCTCGTGAGCTTGTGCGACACCTGGGCGGAGCCGGTCTTGCCTGCGACGTCGACCCCCGCCAGTCGCGCGCGGTGCGAGGTGCCGCCCTCTTCGTTGACGCCGCCCCAGAGCGCCTTGTCGATGAGCGCTCGGTGCCGCGGATCGAGCTCGATGCGCCGCCTCACGCGCGGCAAGAACTCTTGCACGACGGCCCCGCCCGCGGTGTCGACCGCCGTGACGAGCTGCGGCTGGTAGAGCGTGCCGCCGTTGGCGAGGGCCGCGTACGCGAGCGCGAGCTGCAGCACGTTCACCGTCGTCGCGCCCTGCCCGAGCGCCGCATTCAGCGTAAATCCCTGGCGGAACTGCCCCTTGTTGCGCAGCGTCATCCACGCGCGCGTCGGCATGCGCCCGCTCGACTCGGCGTTGATCCCGAGGCCCGTGCGCTGGCCGAAGCCGTAGCGCCGCCCCATCTCGGCGATCATGTCCATCGTGACGCCGTAGTCGGACACGAGGCGGTAGAAATACACGTTGCAGCTCTGCGCGAGCCCTTTGTGCAAGTCCGTGGGACCGTGCGACTGCGTGCAGCGAAAGATACGCCGCCCGAACTGCATGAAGCCGCGGCACGCCGAGCTGACGCGGTGATCGATGAGCCCCTTCTCGAGCGCAGCGAGCGCGGTGAAAGGCTTGAACGTCGAGCCCGGCGGGAACGCGCCGGACACCGTCTTGTCGAGCGCCGTCTTGAGCGGATCGTTGAGGAGCTTCTGGAACGCGTCGCGCACGGCCTTCTTTCCGAAGCCACCGGACAGCTGGTTCGGATCGTAGCCCGGCTTGCTCACGAGCCCGAGGATGCGGCCCGTCTTCACGTCGACGAGCGCCGCGGCGCCGGCGAGCTCGCCGCGCATCGCCTTGACGATCGCCTCCTGGATCCGCACGTCGAGCGTGAGACGCAGATCGCGGCCCGGGATCGGATCCACGCGCTTCGGCTCCTCGATCACGTCGTCGCGCGCCGGCCGCCGTGCACCGCGCGCGTCCACGATCACCTTCTCCCAGCCGCGAGAGCCGCGGAGGTAGCTCTCCCATGCGCGCTCGACGCCGCTCGCGCCGAGCCGATCGCCCTCGGCGTAGCCCTGCTTGCGGAGCTCGACGAGCATGTCCGAGTCGACCTCGCGCATGTACCCGAGCACGTGCGCGCCCACGCTCCCATGTGGGTAGTAGCGGACGCTCACCGGGACGACGTGCACACCGGGCAGCTCGCTCGCGTGCGTCATCAAGGTCGCGATGCCGTCGCGCGAGACGTCCTCCATCAAGAGGACCTGCTGCTCGACCTTGCTGCCGCCCTTCTGGCGCAGCGCGAGCAGGCGTTCTTCGTGGCGCGCGCGCTCTTCTTGCGACATCCCGCTCAGCGAGACGAGCTTGTTCCAGATCTCGTTGAGGCTCGCGGGGCCGCCATCGACCGCGGGCGCTCTCGTGACGCGAAGCGGCTCGACGAACACGTTGTACGCGGGGCGGTTCGCCGCCACGACCTCGCCGTTTCGGTCGCGGATGATGCCGCGCGTCGTCGCGAGCGACACCTTGCGCACGATGTTCTCGCGCGCGATCGCCTGGTAATCGTCGCGAAAGAGCACCTGGAGCTCGACCATGCGAGCGACGAGCGCCAGAAACACGACGAGCGCGAACATCGCGAGCCACCGAAAGCGCCTCCGGAACTCGCTCGTGTCCGGCGGACGCTGCACGATGAGGCTCATCGCCCGCCGACCTCCGGCCGCGGCACGCGGAGCGTCGCCTGATGGATGTGCTCGGCGAGGGCGATGACGAACGGTGCCGAGAGGGCCGTCGCGCACGCGTGCGGCAAGATGAGCGTCGCGAGCGCGCGCGGGCGTGCGGCGTCGCGTCCGAAGATCGCCATCAGGATGGCGATGATGACGCCCTCGAGCAGCGAGAATGAAAACACGAGCGCCACCTTGGTCAGGCGCGTCTGGGCGGCGAGCCGCACGCCGGCGGCGCGGGCGACCACGAACACCGCCACGCTCGTGAACGTGTAGAGCCCGAGCGGCGCCGCGGCGAAGACGTCGAGCAGATACCCGAGGCCGAACGCGAGCAGCGTGCCGCGCCACAGCACGTACTCGTGTACGCCCATGAACACGACGATCGGCAAGACGAGGCTCGGCGTGATCCCCGCGATCTGGATGATCCCGGCGAGCCGGTAGAGGTTGCTTTGCAGCACGATGAGGCCGAGCCCGAGCAGGAGAAACGCCGTGTTGCGCATCGTCGCTCGCTGCCCTCGCCCCTAGTTGGCCGCCCGCTCGCCGACGAGCGAGTTGGACGCGCCGTCCGCGCCCGCCGCGTCGGGCACCGACAGCAGGATGAGCACCTCTTCGAGCCGCGACATGTCGACCGTCGGAGTCGCCACGACCTGCTGGTAGAGTCCGAAGTCGCGGCGCTCCACCTGGGTCACGCGCGCGACCGGCAACCCGCGCGGAAAACGCCGGCCGTGGCCGCTCGTCACGAGCAGATCGCCGACCTCCACCTCGTCGGTGCGCCGCACGTGCTCGACCTTGCAGAGGTACTCCTTCTCATCGCCGGTGCCGCGTACGAAGCCCCGCGCGCCGGTGCGCTCGACGATGACGTCGATGCCGCTCCCGGCGTCGACCACGAGCTGAACCTCGACGGTGTCGCCCGCGACCTTCCCGGTCACGCCGACCACGCCGTCGAGCGTGATGACCGGGAAGCGTGAGTTGCTCACGATCTCGAGGCTCGAGCGGTCGACGGTGACGTGCGCGACGCGAAAGAACTCGACCGTGTCCTTGCTGATGACCTGCGCGCTCACGACGTCGGCGCTGACGTGGTTCTTGAGCTGGAGCAAGGCACGCAGCCTGCGGTTCTCGGCGTCGAGCGCCTCGAGCTTGTTCACGCGCGCTCGCATCTGCGCGTTCTCGGCGGCGAGGCTCGTGTTGTTCTTCTTGACGTCGACGAGGTAGGCGTAGTCGCTCACCACGCTCGACACACCGCGCGCCAGCGTCGACGCGGCGTACTGGATCGGCGCGATGAGCTTGAGGATCACGCGGTCGGGGCCCGAGAGTCCTCGCGCATCGTCTTTGATGTTGTAGCGGAGAAACCAGAACGGCACGACGAGCGCCAGCACGACGATGACGGCGTCTCGGTAGCGACTCAGGTTCATGGCACTCGTGAGCGGGCTCGTAGCGCGCCGACTGCTCGAACTAGCTGATCGTCACCTGCTTCAAGAGCTCGATGTGGTCGAGCGCCTTTCCGCTGCCAAGCACGACGGCGCTGATCGGGTCGTCGCATACCATCACCGGCAACCCCGTCTCTTCGCGGAGCAGCACGTCGAGATTGCCGAGCAGGGCGCCCCCGCCCGTGAGCACGATGCCCTTATCTGAGATGTCCGCTGCCAGCTCCGGCGGCGTGCGCTCGAGCGCGGTGAGGACGGCGTCGACGATCGCGTGAATCGGCTCGCTCAGCGCGTCGCGGATCTCGTCCGAGTTGACGACCACGGTCTTCGGGATGCCGGCGATCATGTCGCGCCCCTTCACCTCCATCGTGAGCTGGCGATCGAGCGGGTAGGCGTTGCCGATCTGGATCTTGATGCGCTCCGCCGTCTGCTCGCCGATGGCGAGGTTGTACTTGCGCTTCA
>SYFR01000075.1 GCA_005800325.1 Myxococcales bacterium
AGCGGCGTCGGCGGCGCGGGCGGCGCGGGCGGCATGGCGCCGATGATCGCGCCCGATTTTCTGCTCACGGATCTGAACACGAATTCACCCCGCTACCAGGAGGCCGTGTCCCCGCGCGACTACCTGAAGCGCGTCTCCGGCTGGTATTTCGGGCACAGCACGTGAGGCTACTGCAGTGCCCAGTTTGGGCACTTGAACCAGCTGCAAGACGAGCTCGACGCCATGGGCCTGCCCGTCGAGGTGCGCATCCTCGGCGTGAACGACGCCGGGCTCGAGGCCGGCAACCCGAGCATCACCGCGGGCCGGGATCTCCCGTGGCTGCAGGACACGACGACAGATCTCGTGTGGAAGAGCTGGAAGGTGGAGTTTCGCGACGTCGTGATCCTCGATGATGAGAACTTCCCGCTCGCGGTCTTTAACCTCACGACGGGCGACCTCGCGAGCCCGACGAACTACGAAGCGCTGAAGAAGCTCTTCGTCGACGCGGCGCAGTAGCTTGCCAAGCGCCCGCGTCGCGGCGCAGTAGCTTGCCAAGCGCCCGCGTCGCGGCGCAGTAGCTTGCGCTACCAGTCGATCGTCGCGGTCGGCGTGGCGCCCTTCGTCGGCAGCTTCACGAACAGCGTCCTCGTCGCGGCGTCGTAGCTGAAGCCGCTCGCGACCTCGTCGAGCGCCGCGACGCTCGCGACCTCGTCGAGCGCAGCGCCAGCGGCCGAGATCCCGGCAGGCGCATCGGCAAGGACGAGCTCGAACACCGCGCCGAGCGCGAGCTCGGCCCCCGGCTCGAACGACAGCGTGCTCGTCGTGTCGTTCGACGATTGCGCCACGCGGCCGCCGTCGAAGAGCGCAAATTCGCCGCTCGTGCGCGCGACGGCCCGCACGAACACGAGCCCCGCGCTCGTCGCGTAAGAGTCGACGCGCGTGGGCTCGGTCGTGGGCGAGAGCGTGTCGATGGTCGGGCGCAAGAGCGGCACGAGCCCGCCCGCGCGCAAGAAGAGCGGCAGGCGGCCGAGCGGCGCAGGGACGAGCTGCTCGCCCTCGGTGAAGCGCTCGCCCGTGAACCAGTGCACCCACTCGCCCGCAGGGATTACGACCGTGCGCGAGGTCTTGCCGCGCTCCACGACCGGCGCGACCAACAGCTCGTCGCCCAGCAAATAGGTGTCGTTCGGGTGCACCCCGAGCTCGGGGTGCGCGAGCCCGAGCGCGCGCATGATGGGGCGGCCGTCTTCGGCGAGGCGGGTCGCGTAGCTCCACAGATACGGAAAGAGCCGCAGGTGAAGCCGCGTGTACTCGCGGTAGCGGTCGAGCATCGCGTCGTCGAAGCCGTTCTTCGCCGTCGGAATCCAGGCCAGATCGTTGCAGCTCGTGCCGATCTGCATTGTGCTCGACAGCGCGGTCTGCTCGAACCAGCGGGAGAAGAGCTCGTTGTCGGGCGGGCAGTGCCGATAGCCGCCGGTGTCCGCGCCGTAGAACTGAAAGCCGCTCGGCGCGAGGGACAGGGCCGCGACGAGCGATGCGGGCAAGCCTCCCGTGGCGCCGTAGGGCTTGCCGTCCTCGGCCGTCATCGCCTCGCCGCGCTTGGCGAAGGTCGCGTCGAGATCGCCCGGCCAGAGGACCGTTCCGTTCCGTTGATCGCCGTAGGCGCCGGTGCGGCACAACAAGAAGCCGCCGCTCTCGGGGACGAGCGGCGCATAGGTCGCGTGGTAATTGAGCGGGAATTCCTGGTGTTGCGTGCGCTCGTCGCTGCCGTCGGCGAACTTCCACGGGATGCGGATCCCCGTCGGCGAGAGCACGACGTCCTCGCCGTAGTCGAGCTTGTAGCCCTCGACGCCGAGCTCGCGGTAGGCCTCGAGCTGCTCTCGCCACCACAGGACCGCCTCGGGATTCGTGAGATCGAGGAGGGTGCCCCAGCCGTTGAGCGGGATCCCGGTCGTCGGCGGGTAGAAGCCCGATGCCGTGGCCTCGTCGCGCAGCGCTTGGGTCGCGGGGTCTTTCGAGTCGAGGTAGGGCGTGTGCCACAGCGCCGTGCGAAAGCCGAGCGCGTGCATCTTCGCGATCATCGCCGCCGCATCGGCGTACTTGGCGGCGTCGAAGTCGAAGGAGTTGACGCCGGTGGCGTAGGGCCGGTCGATCCAGTAGCCGGTGGTCGCGAGATCGAGCGTGCGGATCGCCTCGAGATCGGCCTCGACCTCGGCCTGCCCGCTGGTCTCGTCGCGCCACACCCACGGGCCGAGCGCCCAGCGCGCGGGGAGCTTCGGGAAGCCGGTCGTCTCGTAATAGCGGCGGGTGACGTCGAGCGGGTGGTCCGCGGCGTAGAGGTGAAACGCGAGCCCCTCTGCCGACGCCGTGCCAGTGCCGACCGTGGCCTCGACGCGGCGCGCGTCCTCGGTCGCGACGGCGAAGGCGCTCGGTAAGCGCGAGCGCACGAAGAGGCCCCAGCCGCGCGTGCCGATGACGAGCGGCACGGGGACGTGCGCGTCGTTGTTCGTGCTCTCGATGGCGCTGTCGAGCTCGAGCTGCATCGCGCGCACGTGACCGCGTTGGTTCACGTCGTCGAGCTGCTCGCCGAGCCCGTAAAAGCCCTCGGTCGCCGAGCCGAGCAGGCCGACCTGAATAAACGCGACGTGCTCGGCGCCGGCCTTCGGCGTGAGCGAGAGCTCGAAGCTGCCCTCGCTCGACGCGCGAAGCGCGAGCACCGCGACGACGCCGCGCGGGTAGTGGAGCTCGAGGGCGAGCTCGCCCTCCTCCGCGTCCACGAACCTCGCGCTCTCGGGGGCCACGAACACCGGCGCCTCCGGGAGCTTGAACGCTGGCGCCGGCGCGTAGAGGCGGTAGGGATCGTAGTTGACATTATCGAAGAGCTCGGGGACGAGGCCGAGACGGAGGCCGCTCGCGTCGAGGCGGGCGAGCTCGTCGTCGACGTTCGTCAGCACGATGCTCGGGTGCTCGTCGACGAAGAGGCGGTAGTCTCCGGCCGTGAGCGTGCCGCGCGGAAAGTCGCGCACGGGAGCGTCCGTGCAGCCCGCGGCGACGGCGAGCACGAGCACGAGGGGGAGAGGGCGCGCGCTCGGGGGCTTGCTCGTCAGTCGATCCATGGATTGCGATTGCCTTGGGCTTCGGCGATGAAGGCGTTGCGCCGCCGCTCGCGGTCGTCGGGCGGATCTTTGCCGTGCCAATCCTCGAACATGGCGCGCGTCGCGTCGTCGAAAATCGCGAGGTCCGGGTAAGCGGCGTCGAGGTAGAGCGAGGCGCGCGCGATCTCGCCGCGGACCTCGGCGCGCGGCTCGACCTGGCGATCGAGCACCTCGAAGTCGCACGCCCCGAAGGCGCGCTCCTCGCCCTCGATGAGCGCCATCGCGCGATCGCCGCGGGCCTGGTTCAGCGCGCCGATCGCAGGATAGAGGTTGTGCATGTCGCCCTCGACGCGCCGGAAGCGCTCCGACGTCTTGCGAGCGCAGCGGCGACCTCGGTACTTCTTGCCGCGCTTCTCGCAGCTCGCGTGCCCGTCCCGCCACGCCGCGAGCGCGCCGCCGAAGCGCGCCGCCGGGACGACGTGCTCCCACTCGAGGCCGGTGCGCGAGCTTGCGTCTCTCGGGAAGCAGCAGCTCGTCCAGTCGATGCGCCAGGCGGAGAACGCGCAGCCGGCGTAGAGCGTGTGCCAGGTGCCCTCGTCGTAGAGCTTACGTAAGTGCTTCTTGGCGGCGGCGAACTCGTGGGGCGTGCGCGGCGGCTCGACGCTTCGTCGCGCGGGGCCGCTCGCCGCGTGACCTCGCTCACCGGACGCCGCGGGCCATGCGCCGTCTTCGGCGCGCCGGGGTGGGCCGAGCGGCGCCGTCGAAGCGGCGGAAGAGCGGTTCGCAGGCCGGCCGCAGGCGACTAGGCTCAAGCCGAGGGCGATGATTGCCGTTCTCCACATCGCCTGGATCGCCTGGATTTGGCCGCGGCCCTAGCTACGGTATTACAATTCCGACACTACCAACGAGGCGCCTCCCGCGTGGGGGCCGCCGTTCGCTATGGCGCGCGAGCCACAATACCTGATCGAGTACGCTGCCGAGTACACCAAGCTCGGCCACACGGCGTTCGGCGTTGCCTATCGCGGCGCGGTCTTGATCGGGGCGGGCATGTGCGCGAAGGTCGTCGAGCGGCCGTTCTCTTGGCGGCGACGCACCCTCGGCGCGGTCGAGCTCGAAGAGCTGGCGCGGGTCGCGAGCATCCTGGACCGCGTGTGGCGCATCCGAAAAAATCCTGGGGCGCAGCGCGGCGGCAACATCATGGCCGGGCAGAGCGCCGACAACGACATCGTCTTGCCGGAGTACACGGTCTCGACGCAGCACTGCGCCTTCTCGTTCGACGCCTCGGGCTTGTCGATCATGGACAGCGGCTCGCTCAACGGCACCAAGATCGACGGCGTGCTCCTCGAGCCGCTCGTGGCGACGCGCATCAAAGACAAGGCCGAGTTGACGCTCGGGCGCATCCGCTTCGAGTACTTGATGAACCCGAGCTTCGTCGACCTCATCAAGACCGTCGCCGAGAAGCACTAGGAGACAGGTGTCGAACGCGCCTGTTTTACTCCCTCCACCCGCGAAGCGCGCGCAGCGGGGGGAGGGAGAAGTGACACCTCCGCTTGCCGATTGACACCAGTCTCCTAGGAGTCCCGAGGCTGCGGCCCGAGCGGCGCTACGGCGCCTTGACCTCGCGGATGCGCATGCGGCTCTTGGCGAGGGCGTAGGCGGCCTCGATCTCGCGCTTCCGCTCGCCCCAGACGTTCTTCGCTTCCTCGGGATCGGCGCGCAGATCGAACAGCTCTTTCTGGGCATCGCGCGACACGATGAGCTTCAAATCCCCGTGAATGAGCGCGCGCCGCGCCTCGTTGTAGGGGCCGCCGGGCATGTCGACGACGATGTCGCGCTCGGGCAGCGTGGCCTCTCGCGGCGCGGCCGCGTCACTCACCAGCGACGTGCCCGAGACGAAGTCGTGCGAGTCGGGCGAAGCCTCTCCGGAGCCCGGCGGTCGCGGCAAGCGCAAGAGCTCGAGCAGCGTCGGCACGAGGTCGATCGCGCTGCGCCGCACCGAGACCCGCTTCGGCTCGAGGCCGGGGACGTAGATCAGGAGCGGCACGCGCACCAGCACCTCCCACAGCTCGAAGCCGTGGCGGTGCATCCCGTGCTCCCCGAAGGCTTCGCCGTGATCGCTCGTGACGACGATGCTCGTCTTGCCAGCCCACGGGGCCCTCTCGACGTGCGCGAGCAGCCGGCCGATTTGCTCGTCGGTGTAGCGGACCTCGTGATCGTAGCGATCGCGTGCGCTCGCGCCGAACGTCGGCGTGCCCTCGTGGGTCAGGTAGTCGGCGTGCGGATCGAGGTAGTGCACCCACAGGAAGAAGCGCTCGCGTCCGCCGCGCCGTTCGAGGAGGCGAATGGCGGCGTCGGTGAGCTTGTCGCTCGTCGTCGTCGCGTCGGTGGCCCAGGTCGCGCCCTCGGGCGGGGCGGCGCTGAGGTCGACCTCGTCGAAGCCGCGCTCGAGGCCGCCGAACGCCCCGAAATACCGGTGCCCGTGCGCGCTCATCGTAACGAGGCCCGCCTTCTTGATGCGCTCGGCGACGAAGGTGTCTTCGGGACCGAACTTGTTGAAGTGGCCCCAGTTGCGGGAGGTCTCGCTGCCGTACTTGCCGATGAGCATCGGGCCGACGCTCTTGCCCGTGTACGACGCGAGGGCGTAGGCGCGCTCGAAGACCGTCGATTTTCGCGCGAGCGCGTCGAGGTTGGGGCTGACGGGACGCGCGTTGCCCGCGAAGCCGAGGTCGTAGCGGAGCGTGTCGACGGTGATGAGGAGGACGTTGCCGTCTTTCGGCACGCGATCTTCGGGCGCCTTGGGCGTGCTGCTCGCGGCTTCTGGCGCCGCCATCCCGGCGAGCGAGAGATCGCTGCCCGTGCAGTCCTCGTCGACGCCGTTGCCGGGGACGTCGTCGGCGCTCGGGCCGATGCGCGCGTCGCGGTCGTCGCAGTCGCCACCGCCGAACCAGCGGCTCGCGCCGTCGCGATCGCGGTCGCCGAGTCGCAAGAGCAGCTTGAGCGGCGCCTTGGCCACGGGCGCGCTGCGCTCGATCGTGCGCGCGACGTCGGGCACGGCATCGAGGCGTCGCCCCGCGAGCGTCGTGACGACGAGCGTCGCGAGCGCAAGCAACCAGGCTTGATACGAGCGCAGCCACGCGAACAGCGGAGGCGCGACGTAGATGGCGAGCGCCCAGGCGGCGAGGACTGCGGGCGCGCGGAGATCGAGCTCCTCGCGCTTGAGCACGCCGTAAATCCCGAGGAGGCCGCCAATGCCTGACGGTGTGCCGCTCGCGACGCCGTAGGCCAGGGTTGCGAGGACGAGACCGAGCGCGATGGCGAGCGTGGCCACGGGATCGACCGCCCCGGGCCACTTCGTGCGCCAGGTGGCGAGCGCCCGGCGCAGGGGCGGGGTGAGGGCGAGGACGACGAGCGCGACCACGATGCCGAGCGCGAGCGCCAGGATCGCGAGCGCCGAGCCGATGACCTTCGGGGGCTCGCTTCGAGCGAGGAGCATTCGGCCGAGCTGCGCCGCGAGGGTGGCCCACGCGAACACCCCGAGCGCCGCGAGCGGGACGAAGGCGGCGAAGTCCGCGGGGCGGCCGACGGCGAGATCCCGCAGCCGATCGAGCAAGCGCCCGAGGCCGGGCTCGACGCGCGGGTGAACGAGCCAGCTCGCGATGCCGAGGGCGATCCCCAGCGCGACGGCGAACGGGCCGATGGCGCCGCCGACGCCGAGCGCCACGGTGCCGAACGCGAGGCCCTCTTTACTGCGCGAGGCCCAGCCCGCGTCGAGCAGCGCGACGAGCACGCCGACGAGCACGGCGACTCCGACCCCGAGCGAGATCCGGCGACGCAGCTCGCCGGTGCGGCGCCATCGCTGGCCGAGCGTGCGACGTGGCGCCCGAGAGCTCGTGCCTCGATTCATGTTCGTCTTCCCACCGAGCGACGCGCATGCGCTCGCGAGCGTCCCAAGTCAAGGAAGCGCCAGCTTTACCGTGCTCTTCCGATGGGCGCGAGCGTCGTCGAGCTTGCCGTCGTCGAGCTTGCCGTCGTCGAGCTTGCCGTCGTCGAGCTTGCCGTCGTCGAGCTTGCCGTCG
>SYFR01000076.1 GCA_005800325.1 Myxococcales bacterium
CGTTCGGCGTGCACGGCGTCGGCGGCGCGCTCGGCGCCGTCCTCACGGGCGTGTTCGCGTCGAAGGCGTGGAACGCGGCCGGGCAGGACGGGCTCCTCAGCGGCAATGTGCAGCCCGTCATCGAGCAGCTCCTCGCGATCGGCGCCGCGGCGACTTGGGCGGTGCTCGTGACGTACGCGCTCGTCAAAGTGCTCGACGCGACGCTCGGACTTCGCGCCGCGAAGGACGACGAGCAGGAGGGGCTCGACCTCAGCCTGCACGGCGAGGCCGCTTACGCGAACGCCGAGCTCGGCGGGCGCGCGATCCCGTCGTCCGACGAAGAAGAAGCGCCGGTCGCCGCTCGCGAGATCCTCGAAGCGGACGCGTGAGCGTTCACTGGCACGGGCAGACCGAGCGGCGCGAGTTGGCGCCGCACGCCATGCCGAGCTGATCGGCGTTGTTCACGTGCTGTTGCGGGCACCCGCTGAAGTTCGAGCAGAGGAGCGGCTTGAGGAGCCCGCCGTTGCCGGTGTGCGCGCCGCCCGAGTCCTCGAGGCACGCGTAGGTTTACGAGTTCATGTCGATCTGGTTGCCGAGGCCGAACGCGACGCTGATGGCCTGGCACTCTGCCGCCGTGTCCTGCGCCTCGAACCACTTGGTCGTGTCGGCCATGAGCGCCTTGCCGAGCGCCGCGCAGGTCGTCGCGCAGGCGTGGCCGCACTCGGTCGGGTGGTAGCACCACTGAACGCC
The DNA here is from genome assembly GCA_005800325.1 of Myxococcales bacterium. Taxonomy (GTDB): domain Bacteria; phylum Myxococcota_A; class Polyangia; order Polyangiales; family Polyangiaceae; genus SYFR01. The sequence continues at coordinate 730 of SYFR01000076.1, forward strand.
ATTCACGAGCTGGCAGCTGCCGGGAGCGCTCTGGCACTTGCCTTGGACGCAGCCCTCACCGGGGAGGCACGCCTTGCCGGCGTTCAAACCTTGGCAATTGCCAAGCGCGCCGCAGAAGCTCACGTTCGAGTTCGGATCGACGCACTGCCCGGCGCAGAGGAGCTGTCCCAAGGGGCACGGCGCCGAGCACACGCCCGCGCCGATGCAGAACTCGCCGGGCAGGCACGCCTTGCCGGCGTTCGGTCCCAGGCAGTCGGTGCTCGCGCCGCAGTGCTTCTCGTCCGTGGTCGGATCGATGCACTTGCCCTCGCAGGTGACGAGCTCCTTCTGGCACGAGGCGGCGCACACGCCCTTGCCGTCGCAGACGAACCCCGCTTCGCACGCGAGGCCGCACACGCCGCAGTGTTGGTTCGACGTCGTGAGATCGACGCATTTTCCGGCGCACACGGTGAGGCCCGCCTGGCAAGCGAGCGAGCACCCGCCCATGCCGTCGCAGACGAACCCGGCTTCGCACGCGAGGCCGCACACGCCGCAGTGTTGGTTCGACGTCGTGAGATCGACGCATTTCCCGGAGCAGTCGGTGAGGCCCGCCTGGCAGGAGAGCGCGCATGCGCCCATGCCGTCGCAGACGAATCCGGCCTCGCATGCCTTGCCGCACTCGCCGCAGTGCGCTTCGTCGGAGCCGAGCTCGACGCAGACTCCGTCGCAGTCGGCTTCGCCCTCGGCGCAGCTGACGACGCATTTACCCTTTTCGCAGAGCTCGCTGACCGCGCAGCTCGTGCCGCATTTGCCGCAGTGGTCGCGGTCGCTCGCCAGGTCGGTGCAGGCGCCACCGCACACGACGAAGTCCGCCGGGCACGAGGCGCTACCGGCGGTGCTGGCCTCGATCGGATCGGACTCGGTGATGCTGCCCGCGCAGCTTTCGAGCGCCGCGACGAGGCCGAGCGCAACGAGAGTGACACTCACAGTCCGGGCAATCAAAGCGCGCATGGCGCCAAGGCTACCTGCAGGCGAACGCGGAATGAAGAGCCGTCTCGCTCCTCGTCAGGGCCGGCGCACGAGGAGAGCACGCGCGCGCCGTGGGTGGGGGGGGAGCCCGCGTTTCGCTAGCTGAAGCGTCGCGCGATCGGTGGCGAGTCGCCGTGAGATCTTGCGCTGGCCCCCCGAGCTCGATGTGTGCCCCACCATGGCGAGGGCGAGGGTGGGCAACTTCGCCAGCTCGACGTCGATGTCGGGGAGCCGGTTGGTTCCGAACAGCGCCTGCAAACGATGGGGGTGGTAGTCCCCCACCGCCACCGGCTCGAGGCAGCTCATGCACCCACCCATGGCAGCTCCGTGTCGGCGATGATGTCGACCGCTCCGATGCAATCGGCGCAGGTCGCAAGCAGCAGCCCGAAGGCGTCATCTTGGGGGATCTTGAGCCGCTTCATCGCGGCGAAGCCACTCGGCGAAGCGGGCCAGGCCCTCCTCGAGGCCGACCTGCGGCACGTACCCGAGCTCACGCTCGGCGCGCGCGGTGTTGGCCCAGGTGTGCGCGACGTCGCCGGGCTGAGAGGGCTCGTGCACGAGCGACGGTTCGACATGGAGCGCCTTGCCGACGCGCGCCACGAGCTCGGCGAGGGCGACCGGCCGCGTGCCGCCGAGGTTGAAGATCGAGAAGCCGCTCGGCGCGCGGTCGAGCGCCGCCACCGTGCCGTCGACGATGTCGTCCACGTAGGTGTAGTCGCGGCTCGAGGTGCCGTCGCCGTACACCGTGACGGGCTCGCCGCGCAGGATGAGGCGCGCGAATTTGTGGATCGCCATCTCGGGCCGCTGCCGTGGCCCGTAGACCGTGAAGTAACGCAGGCACGTCGCGGTGAGCCCGAAGAGCGCGGTCATGGTGTCGAGCAGGAGCTCCCCGGCGCGCTTGCTCACGGCGTAGGGGCTCGCGGGAGCGTCGACGCGCTGCGACTCTTCGTAGGGCACGAGCGTGTTGTTGCCGTAGACCGACGAGCTCGACGCGAACACGAGCCGGCCGACGCCGTGAGCGAGCATCGACTCGGCGACGTGCGAGGTGCCGACGACGTTGACGAGGTTGTAGCGCCACGGTGCGCGCAGGCTCGGGCGCACGCCCGCGAGCGCCGCGAGGTGCACGACGGCGTCGAAGCCGCCACGCGCGAGGAGCCGGTCGAGGCACGCGCGATCGGTGACGTCGCCCTCGAGGACCTCGGCGTGCTCGCGCAAGAAGGCGAGGTTCCGTTCCTTGATCGCGCGGTCGTAGAACGGGTCGAAGTTGTCGAGCCCGACCACGGTGTCGCCGCGCCGCACGAGCCGCTCGCCGACGTGGCTGCCGATGAACCCCGCGATCCCGGTGACGAGCAGCTTCATCGCCGCGTGGCCTTAGCAAATCTCACGTTGGCCGTCTCGCCCGCGCGTCACGAGCGGGCGGCGCGTCAACGACCGGCGGCTCGGGCCGTCGCGAGCAGCGTCATCCCGATGGGCGGCGTGATCGGGTTCTCGACCCGCTGAAACCAGGTCGCGAGGGCGAAGTTCAGCGCGCGCAAGACGGGCGAGCGCGAGTACCTGAGGGACTCGTCGAGGCGCTTGTTGTGCAGGTTCGAGAGCCACACCGGGACGACGCCGAGCGCGTTCCAGTAGCGGCAGGTCTCGACCTTGAAGCCGGCGCGCTCGAGCACCGCAAGAAAATCGGCGCGGTCGTAGCGACGGAAGTGCCCGACGGCGACGTCCTTCGGGCCGTAGAGCTTCTTCAGGGCCGGCACGCTGATGACGAGCGTTCCCTCGGGCTTGAGCGCGGCGCGCATGTGCTCGAGCGCGGCCACGTCGTCCTCGATGTGCTCGATCACGTCGAGCGCGACCACGGCGTCGAAGTGGCTGCGTTCGCCGATCGTCTCGACGCCGCCGAGCCGCACGCTCTCGGACGGGTGCCCGCGCCGCGCGAGGTGCACGCGACTCATCGCCACCATGCGCTCGGAGACATCTTGCGAGACGACCGTGCGCCCGGTGGCCCAGAGCTCTGCGCTCAAGGCGCCGCTGCCGCAGCCGAGATCGAGCACGCGGCCGTTCGGCACGACCCCGAGGACGAGGCGATTCAAGCTCGTCGCGCGAAAGTCGCTCTCGATGTGCTCGAACCACTGCTCGTAGTGGTCCTCGAGCCCGCGCTGTCCCTCGCTGTCCGTCATGCGTCGGTTCTACCCCGCGTCGGGTGCTACTTGAACGCCGCCGAGTCCGTGGGCGTCGTCGCGATCGCCTTGGCGAGCTCTGCCGTGTACTCGGCGGCCGCGGCGTGGGTGAGGTGATCGGCGTTCTCCATCGCGCTCGCGGGGAAGGTCACCGGCTCGCGCAGCACGTAGGAGAGGCGCGGGGAAGCGTCGGCGATTTGACCGAGCTCGCGGTCGAGCGCCGCGAAATAGCGCACGAACTGCGGCTCTCTCCGCAGGCCCTCGTAGATGGGCGCGTTCGCGAGGAATATCTCGAAGCCGTGCTTCTCGCCGAGCGCTTCGAGGCGGGCGAGGGCGTTGCGGTTCGCCTTCGAGAGCGAAAATTGGCGTTTCCTGAGGAAGGCGACATGCGAGGCCGCGTCCCTTTTCACGCGATCGGGCTTCGCCTCGTCGAGCCGCATGTAGCCGGCGCCGTCGAGCGAGAATCCGGCGGGCGCGAGCGTGCTCGGGCTCGTCACCCACTCGGCGATGGTCTTGTGCTCGTAGTAGACCGGCAGGTAACGGCGCACGAAGAGCTCGGCGGCGGCGCGGCTCTCGAGCGCGACCTTCGGCTCGCGCTCTTCCCAGAAACCCCACGGCTCGGGCACGCGCCAGAGCAGCTTGTGACGCAAGACCTTGGCGCTGCGGTGCCACACGTCGTAGGCATGCACCACGATGACCCGCTTCGGCGGCGCGTGGCGCTCGAGGTGGCGCTCGAGCATCCAGGCATCGTTGACGGCGAGCATGTCGCCGATGGTGCAGTAGTTGACGGCCGCTCCGCCGAGGCGCTCGCTGAGCACGTCGGGCCTCACGCCCTGATTTCCCGCGGAGTCACCGAGCACGACGGTGTCGACGTCGCCGGCGACTCGCTCGAGCAGCTCCCACTTTTGTTGGATGAGCCACAGCGCGCGGTTGTGCGTGCGGCGGTCGAGCTCCCGCCGAAGGGCGGCGTTCGACAGGCCGAAGGCGACGACGGCGACGAGCAGCGTGACGACGAGCGCGCGCGCCGTGCCCCTCGGCACGTGCTCTTCGGTCAGGGCCAGGTTGGCTTTCGGCAAGGGTCGGCTCAGAACTGAAAGTAGATGAACTCGGCGCTGATCCGCGGCGCGAAGATCGCGACCGCGAGCAGCATGGCCGCGTAGACGAGGCCCCGCGCCGGCGCCGGCATTCCGAGCGGCGCGAGCAGATCGCCCTTCTTGTACTGGTAGAGCTGCACGGCGAGGAGCGGCGTGACGAAGAGCGCGATGCTGAGCGCCCATTTGGCCGAGTGCGCCGAGCGCGCGAGCCCAACGTGCGAGAAGAGCCACGCGAGCTGCTCCATGCTGCTCGCCCGGAACAGCACCCAGCCGACGACGGTGAGCGCGAACATGAGGGCCATACGCAGCGCGATGCCGGCGTAGTGGTAGCGGCCGCCCCACGGATCCTCGTGCACCGGCTCCGGCGCGAAGCGGCGGTAGAGCACGAGCAGCGCGCCGTGATACGCGCCCCACAGGACGAAGTTGTACGCGGCGCCGTGCCCCAGCCCGCCTAGCAGCATCGTCAAGAGCAGGTTGCGGTAGGTCGCGAGCGAGCTGCCGCGATTGC
>SYFR01000077.1 GCA_005800325.1 Myxococcales bacterium
CGTCGCGCGACCACCACCGGCGGCTTCGATCCGGGACGCACCTGGCGCCCGGTGCGCAGCGACGCGACGAGGCTCACGAGCACGAGGTTCGCTACGCCATTGCGCTCGACGGCGTCGATGGCCTCGAGCACGAGCCCGTGCCGAATCGCCGCGACCTCGGCGCGGCGCGGATCTTCGGAGACGAGCTGCCGTGCGCTGCGGGCGAAGCTCTGCCCGACGGCGAGGAGGCCCGCCGCGAGCTCCCGGCGCTCGAGGTCGAGACCCTCCGCAAACTTCACGGCGGCGCCGAGATCCGCGGCTCGCACGCACTCGAGCAGCGAAGACACGAACGCCTCGCGCGCCCCGCTCGCCTCGGGGATCGTGGCCTCGAGCGCACGGCTCGCGCTGCCGTCGGCGACGTCGACTGCGCCACGGATGCGCCCCTCGTCGACGCCGCGCGCGCGCAAGATCGTCGTCAGGACGTCGTCGGAGAGCGGGCTGAAGCGGATCGGCAACGTGCGCGAGCGGATGGTGTCGAGGAGCGTCTCCGGCTGCGCCGTCAGGAGCACGAAGTGGGTATTGGGGCGCGGCTCTTCGAGCGTCTTCAAGAGCGCGTTCGCCGCCGCGACGCCGAGCTCATCGGCTGCGCGCACGATGAAGAGCTGTGCCCGGCCCTCGTGAGGCGAGTACGCGACGCGCGACAAGACGACGCGGCGCACCTGCTCGATCGAGATCTCGCTCAGCTCCTTCTTGCCGCCGATGAGGTCGGGCGGATAGACGCCGCGCCCCACGAGGACGACGTCGGGATGCAAGGGCACGATCGGCTCGGCCTCGGTCATCGCTAGCGCGCGCCGGCACGCCTCGCAGCGGCCGCAGCCGAGGGTCACGCCGGCGGTGCACACCAGCGCTTGCGCGAGCGCCATGGCGGCGAGCTCTTTGCCGACGCCCTCGGGTCCCTCGAAGCGGTACGCGTGATGCACCTGCCGCCGCTCGAGCGCGCGCGTCAGCGTCTCGACCGCCGCCGGCTGTCCGTGTACGACGTCGAATGGCACCGCGGGGTCGTACCGTGCAAGGCTTTGCGAGACCAGCCGAGAATCGCGCCCGCGCGAGCCTCGCGCCGACGCTGCCGCCCCAATTCCCATGAGCGCCCACGAAAAACACTACGCGTCCCTCTTCGCGCGACGTCCTGGCCGGTTGCGGGGGGCAGCGGCCCTCATCTCGGCCGTCGCCTCGACGGCGTGCAGCGAGCCCGCGAGCGCTCCTCTCGACGCGGGCTCCACGGTCGTCGACACGGGTCACCCGCCCGACCAGGGACCGCCGAAGCAGGTCGTCGGCGGCTTCTCGATCGCGGTGCCCGCTGAGGTGCTCGCGTCGGGGGACGAGACCCACCCTTGCTACATCTTCCCGCTCGAGCTCGAGGGTCCCTCGCGCATCGTCGGCGGCGGCAAGCTCGTCGTCGGGGCCGGCATGCACCACGGAAACATCACGGCGCGGCCGAAGACCGGCGAGGGAATTCGCCCCTGCCCGGCAGAAGCCGGCGGCGCACTTCAAGGCGAGGCGGTCGATGTGGCCAAGGGCGGCGCGGTGCTCTTCGGCTCGTCGACTCAGTTCGTCGGTGAAGAGTGGACGAGCTTCCCGGAAGGCATGGGCTACCGCATCAAAGAGGGCTTCGAGATCGTCGCGCGCATGCATTTCCTCAACACGAGCTCGAGTCCCGTGACCGTGAGCCCCCAGTACGAGTGGTTCACGATCGACGAGGCCAGCGTCACGGAGGAGCTCGGGCCCTTCGCGTGGGCGCTCGGCGGCTTCGCCATTCCGCCGCTGAGCACTCACACGGCGCAGGCGTCGTGCGCGCTGCTCGGGCCCATGCAGGTCGTCAACGTGTTGCCCCACATGCACGCGCTCGGGACCAACTTCTTCGCCGAGCACGAGGGCGGCCCGCACGACGGCGAGCGCTTCCTCGACTCGGCGGGCTACGACCCCGACAACGGCGTCATGACCCAATACACGCCCGCGGTCGATCTCGCCGAGACGGAGCGCTTCGTCTTCGGCTGCACGTGGAAGAACACCTTCGACAAGGAGATCGTCGAGGGCACGGGCGACAACGAGATGTGCATTCTGTTCGGCTATGGCTACCCGCCGGAGCATGCCTATTCGGCGACCGCGAACCCGCAAGGGTGCGTCGCCGTGGCGCCGCCGTAGCTCGTTCTCGGCCCGAATGCCGTTCGCGGCCTGGTCCGAATGCCCGGCCGCCTTCGTACGGAAAAGTAGCGGGCCGAGACTAGTTGCCAATTCGTTCGACGACGAGCACCGGGCGCGCCTCGGCGTCGGCGCGGTCCAGATCGATCGTGACGACGATGCACCAGTCGTCGTGGCCCTCGGGGTCACAGAGCGTCTGGCGCACGCGCCACGAGGTCGGCGATGCCTTGTCGAGGTCGAGCATCCGCGTGCCTCGGGCGCGCACGTCGGCGAGCAGCGCCTCGTGGTCGCCGTAATAGGGCGCCATCGTCGCAAGGAGGAGCTCTGGCGTCCACGCAGGCTCTCCCGCGGGCGCCTCGATCCGCGACGCGGCGAGACCGTAGTCGCGCGCGGCGAGGGCCCGGACGACGCCGAACATCGCGTTCCTCACGAGCACGGTGAAGGCGCGCTCGTTGGCGGTGAGCCCGCGCTCGGGCGCCACGGCGACGGGTAGGGTCGCCGGGGTTGGGCGCGCGGCGCAGCTCGGATCGCGGAGCTTCTCCCACTCCTCGAGCAGGCTCGCGTCGACGCCCCGCGCGATCGACTCGAAGGAGTCGATCATGAGCTCCACCTCGGGCGTCACGAGACTCTCGGGGACGCTCCGGACGAGCGCCTTGTAGACGTCCGACACGTAGCGGAGCAAGAGGCCCTCGTGGCGCTCGAGGCCATACTCCACGATGTAGCCATTGAAGTCGTGGCAGTTCTCGTAGAGCTCGCGCGCCACTCCCTTCGGGCGGACATTGTCCCCCTTCGCCCATGGGTGCTTGGCCGAGAAGCCGTCGAACGTGCCATAAATGAAGGCGCTATTCGGCTTTGGCCAAGAGAGCCCCTCGAGGCGAGACATGCGCTCGTCGTATTCGACTCCCTCTGCCTTCCAGGCCGCGATCGCGTCGCGCTTGATGCGGTCGAGCTGCTTCTCGAGGATGGGGCGCGGCTCTTCGAGGATCGCCTCGACCACGGCGAGCACGTCGAGCGGGTAGCTCTCGAGCTCCGGCTCGAGGACGCGCACCGTCTCGTAGAGGTAGAGCGAGAGCGCGTGGTGGAGCGAGAAGTCCTCCTGCAAGTCGACGTTCACACGCAGCCGTCTCAGGGTGGGCCGGGCTTCGTCCGGCACGAGCTCGACGATCCCGGCATCGACCAGCGAGCGCAGCATCTGCACCGCCTCGCGGCCGATCCGCTTCTTCATCGCCACGGGCTCGTGGCACGAGCGCACGAGCGCCTTCATCGCCGCGCACCCGCCCTCTTGGCGACCGAGCACCTCGAGCAGCATCCCGTGGCTGACAGCGAAGCGCGACGTGAGCGTCTCGGGCGAGCCTTCAACCAAGCGGTCGAACGTCTCCCGCGTGTAGTGGGCATAGCCGCGCTCGGGCGGCTTCTGCTTCACGAACTTCTTCTTCTTGCCATCGGGGCTCGCCGACGCCTTGCGCTCGAGCCGCAGGTTCTCGATCGCGTGCTCGGGGGCCTGAGCGACCACGCTGCCCTGCTCGTCAAAGCCCTTGCGACCGGCGCGGCCGCACAGCTGGTGAAAGTCGCGCACCGAGAGGATCCGCGTCGAGGCGCCGTCGTACTTGCAGAGCTGCGTCAGCAAGACGGTGCGAATGGGGATGTTGACGCCGACGCCGAGCGTGTCCGTGCCGCTGATGATGTCGAGCAGGCCCTGCTGCGCGAGCCGCTCGACGAGCCGCCGATACTTCGGGAGCATGCCGCCGTGGTGCACGCCAATGCCGTGCCGCAGGAAGCGCTGGAGGAGCTTGCCGTACGGCGTGTCGAAGCGGTGGCCAATCAAGGCGGCGCTGATGGCCTGCTTTTTTGCGCGGCTCGTGACATTGAGGCTCGTGAGGTTCTGTGCCTGGTCGTGGCACGCCCGCTGCGTGAAGCTGACGACGTAGACCGGCGCCTTCTCCTGCTCGAGCAGCAGCTGAATGGTCTCTTGCAGCGGCGTCTCCGCATATTGGTAATCGAGCGGCACCGGACGCACGCTCGAGCGGACGGTGACCGTGGGCTTGCCATTGAGCCTCGTCAGCGCCTCCTCGAAGAACGCCGTATCGCCCAGAGTCGCGCTCATCAAGAGAAACGTCGTCTGCGGCATCGTGAGCAGCGGCACCTGCCAAGCGACGCCGCGCTCGCGGTCGGCGTAGTAGTGAAACTCGTCGAGCACGGCATAGGCCACGTCCGCGCGCTCGCCCTCGGCGAGGGACCAATTGGCAAGCACCTCCGCCGTACAGCACACGATCGTAGCGTCGCGATTCACGGTCGCGTCGCCGGTCAAGAGGCCCACGTTGTCGGGGTGGAAGGTCTCGCAGAGCGCGAAGAACTTC
>SYFR01000078.1 GCA_005800325.1 Myxococcales bacterium
GCGGCGGCAAGGGCAAGGCCGGCATGACCGCGCGCGACGAGGATTGGGTGAAGGAGCTCTTCGTCGCCTCGACGCACTCGTACGTCTTCTTCTTCAGCGACAAGGGCAAGGTCTACGTCAAGAAGGTGTACGAGATCCCGGAGGCCGCAGCGAACGCGCGGGGCCGCGCGATCGTCAACTTCGTAGGCCTCGAGGAGGGCGAGAAGGTCACCGCCATCACGCCGGTCGACAGCTTCGACGAGGGCACGTTCATCGTCACCTTGACGCGCAAGGGCATCGTCAAAAAGACGGACGTCTCGGACTACGCGAACTACCGCGAGACCGGAATCATCGGCGTTCGCATCGAAGAAGGCGATGAGCTGCTCGTCGCCGCCGTCACCAAGGGCAGCTGCGAGCTCATGGTGGGCACGAAGGGCGGCATGGCGATCCGCTTCACCGAGGACGAGGTGAGGACGACCGGGCGCGCGACGATGGGGGTGAAGGCCATCGAGCTCAACGACGGCGACGAGGTCGTCGGCATGGGCGTGTACGAGGCGGCCTCGGCGCGCGACCGCGTCCTCACCGTGTGCGAGCTCGGCTACGGCAAGCAGACGCCGATTGAAGAATTTCGGCTTCAGGGACGCTGCGGCAAGGGCGTCATCCTGATCGACGCGAGCGATCGCAACGGGCCGGTCGTCGGCATCGCGCTCGTCCATCCGAGCGACCAGCTGCTCGTCATCACCGATCGCGGCCAGACGCTTCGCACGGGGACCGACCAGATCCGCGAGACAGGGCGAAACGCGCAGGGCGTCTCGATCATGAAGGTGTCCGAGGGCGAGCGGATCGTGGCGATCGAGACCTTCGAAGAGGAGGCCAGCGCCGACGGTGGGTCCGCAGCTCCGAATGACTCGATCCTTCCGCCGGCGGGGACACCGGACGGCGCGCTCGACGGCGGCGAGAGCGACGGCTCGACAGAGTAGCGCGGACACCGAGGAGCACGATGGGTCGGGGGAGGGCTTGCGCCCGATTCCGACGGCGACGCACCGCTCGAAAAAGTCTGCGCGGGGTCACGCAGTCGGGCATGATGTCCGGGTGCGGTTTTGTCCGGCGTGCTCGCGCGAGTACGGCGACGGCGTGGTTACGTGCGTCGACGACGGCGCCTCGCTCGTCTTGCTCGATACCGCGGCGAACGAGCGCGAGCGGGACTTCATCGGCGAGGTCGTAGACGGGCGCTACCGCGTCGAGCGCCTCGTCGGCCGCGGCGGGATGGGGACCGTCTACGCGTGCCGTCACGTCGTGGTCGGCAAATGCTTCGCGATGAAGGTGCTCCGCTCGGGCATCGAGCGCAGCGAAGAGATCCTGCAGCGCTTCATCCGCGAAGCGCAGGCGGCCAACTCGATCCGGAGCCGGCACATCTGCGAGATGAGCGACTTCGGGCAGATGCCTGGCGGCGCGTTCTACGTCGTCATGGAGCTGCTCGAAGGCACGAGCCTCACGCGGGCTCTTCGTGAGCAGCGACTCACGCGACAGGACCTCAAGCACGTCTTCATTCAGATCGCGGACACGCTGCAGAAGGCGCACGACGCGTCGATCGTCCATCGCGATCTGAAGCCCGACAACGTGGTGCTCGTGAACGACGAAGGCGACCCCTTCTTCGTCAAGCTCGTCGACTTCGGCATCGCCAAGATGCTCGAGACGCGCGCCACGAACCTCACCGATACCGGCGTCATCCTCGGCACGCCGTATTACATGTCCCCGGAGCAGGCGCGCGGCGACGCGATCGACCACCGCAGCGACATTTATTCGCTCGGGGTCATGATGTACCGCGCGTTCACCGGGAAGCTGCCCTTCATGGCCGACACGGCGATGGGCGTGCTCACGCGCCATCTGACGCAGGCACCAGAGGCGCCGAGCCGGATTGCGGAAATCGAGCCTGCGGTCGAAAAGATCATCCTGCGCTGCATGGAGAAGCGACCGAGCGATCGGTTCTTCTCGATGAACGCGGTCGCAGCCGCGCTCGAGGCGATGGCCGGACCCGCTCCTCCCATCGTCGACGTCGACACGACCGTGGACGAGCCCACCCCAGGCCGCGTCCCGCCGCGCGACATGGATTCGCCAATGCACGAGGACGATCGCCCGCGCTTCACGCCGACGCGGCTCGCGACCCCGCGTGCCATCGCGGATGGAGTCAGCGCAACGAGCGCCGAAGCCTGGCCGCAGCGCGTCCGTAGTGAAGGGGCCGCGGACGAGGGCGCCAGCCAGCGACCGAGCATGCCGCCGGCACCGGCACGACCGAGCATCCCACCGGCGCTGGCGCAACCGAACGTGCGTCCCGCCCGCCGACCGAGCATGCCACCGGCGCTCGACCACTCGCCGGCGATCCCGGCGCCACTCCCCGTGCCGGGAGCGCTCCTCGGTGCGCCGCGCATCGGCTCCGCGATCCCGCATGGGCCCGCGGAACATCCATTTCCGAGCGTCGCGCCTCCCGCGGTCGGCACGTACCCGCACGCGCACGGTCTCGGAGGCTTCGACGCTGGCGTGCCTCGCGCGACCGAGTCACCGCACGGATTTCCTGGGCAATTCGCGCCGAACTACCTCGTTCACCACGGCGGCGTGGCGCCGGCCGAGGCGTTGCCGCCACACCTCCTTGGCGAGTCGAACACCAACCGCGGGCTCGTGTCTTCGCGGATGACCGTGCGGCCTCCTGCTGCAGCCCGCCGCGCCACCGCTACGGTCGCGGGCGCGCTCTTCGTACTCGTCGCGATCGCGGTCGGCGCCGTCGCTACGCTCGTCGAGCGCAAGAGCGCGGACGCCCCGACGAGCGCGGCACGCGAAAATGCGCCGACGCTGCCGACCTCCGCCGCCGGGGCCGACGCTCAGCCCGACGCGGATAGCGCCGAGCTCGCGCCGTCTACGACCGCGGAAAGTCCGGCAAACACCGCAAACACCGCCGAGTCGCCGAGCGAGCCGCAAGGCGTTGCCGAGCCGAAAACGTCAACGGGCGCGCGGGCTCCCCTCGGGAAGGTCCGGCCTGCGGACGCGCGTCCCGATGGAGCTCCCCAGGGAGCTTCCCAGGGAAAGAGCGCAGCGACGGCAACACCACACGGCGACGGGGCGCGCTCGCCAGCGGCGGGGGATGGCGCGAAGGGCGGCGACGAGCCTCCGCCGCGGACGCCGCTCGACGGGATCCGCAGCCCGTTTTAAGCTCGCGCCGCGATGACCTGCTCGCTCACGTGCGCCATGCGGCTCTCGCTCGCGATCGTGCTCGCGAGCCCATCGTACGTAGGAGAGGCTCGCGCGCAGGCACCGAGCTTCAGCCAGCGCCAAGAGGCGAAGCGGTTGTTCAATCAAGCGCATCTCGCCTACCGCAACGGCAACTACGAGGAGGCCGTGCTCAAATGGCAAGAGTCGTACGCGCTCTCGAAAGAGCCGCTCATCTTCGAGAGCATCGCGAACGCGTACGAGCGCCTCGGCGACACGAAGCGCGCGCTCGAGAGCCTCGAACAATGGCGTGCGGTGGCGCCCTGGCGGGAGCACAAAGCGCTCGACGGCCGCATCGCGCGACTCCGCGAGCGCGCGAAAGAAGACGAGGCCGCATCCGTTGCCCGCGACGACGCGAAGCGCCTCGCCGACGAAGCCGCGGCGAAGGCGAAGAGCCGGGAGGACGAGGAGCGGAAAAAGCGCGAGGACGAGGAGCGCGCGCAGCGAGAGTCCGCCAGCGCGTCGACGATCGCGGGCTTCACACTCACTGGCGTGGGCGCGGCGCTCGTCGTCGGCGGGATCGTCGTCGACGTCATCGCGAGCTCGCAGCGTCCGGATCCCAGCCTCGCGTGCCGCGAGCTCGGTGGCGCACACTACTGTCGTGAGGAGGACGGCGCGGCGATCGAACAGAGCAACGCGCTCGCGATCGGCGGTGACGTCGGATGGATCGCGGGCAGCGCCATCGCGCTCTCGGGTGCGGCGCTCCTCATCTTCGGTGGCGGAGGCGGCGACGATGCGAGCGCGCGCGACGCCGAAGGCGCCCCTCGGCCCGGTACGAGCGAGGCTGAGCCGTCGCCAGCGCCCCCCACGCCTTCGCCCACCGAGGACGGTGCTGGCGCGACCGAAGACGGCGAGGAGGAGGCACGCTCGACGACGCGGCGCACGAGAGCTGCGGCGAGCCCGCGCCTTCTGCCCGTGGTCACGCCACAAGGCGGGGGCTTCGTGTTGCGAATCGCCTTCTGACGCCGCAAGCTTCGCGGCGCAGGCAGCGGCGCGCGCGACCGCAGAATTGGCGACGCTCCGCGTGGTCCGCAGCACGCGGGCAGCGAGGCCGAACTCCGCCCCGAACGTGCGCGATGACAGCCCCGAAGATCCGTGTAGTCTCGTCCGTCTCGCATGCGCCCCCTCACCCGCCTCCTTGCGACTTCGATGCTCGAGGCATTGCGCACGCGCCAGCACGTGCGCATCGCGGTCGGCTCGGCGGAGGCATTGCTCCTCGAGCTCGAGCGCGCCGTCGCCTCGACCTTGCCGCGCGTCGTGCCCTACCTCATGGCGGGCGCGCACGGCGACGAGGCCGTGAGCTTCGAGCACCACAAGCACGAGGCGATCTCCGAGCTCGTCGACGCGGTGACCGAAGCGCTCGCACGCTCGAGCCACGTCGACGACATTTACTCGGGTGACGTCGCGGTGCGCCGGGACCTCACGCGCGCCGCGCAGCGGTTGCTCAATCGGTACATGGCTGGCGAGCTGGAGATCGAGGAGGACGTCGCAGCGGATGGCAACGTCTCGATCGCGCTCGACGGGCTCGGCTATCTCGCCTCGGTGGCGATCCGCGCGGGCACGGACGCGCTGGTGCGGAAGGCGCTCGTTCGCGCAGGCGAGAGAGTCGGCGCCGTCCTCTATCATTTCGACGCGACGAAGCGGCGGGCGTCGTTTCGTCCGAAGTCGGGGAACGCGCCGATGCTCGCGCTCGAAGACGCGGTCGCTCTCAGCCTCCGGCACCTCATCGACGACGGCAAGGTCGGCCTCCCGTCGCTCGAAGAGCAGGTCGAGCTGCGCGCCGGGATCAAGTCGCCGAGCACGCTGCGCCGAGAGCTCTCCGAGCTGTGCGACAGCTTCGCGCGCCGCAATCGCTGCGTCGTTCGCTGCGAGCCGCACGGAGCGCGCTCCTTCCGCTTGAGCCTCACGCCTCTTTCTCCGGAGGTCGCCGAGCGTGCTCCGGCGTTCATGAGCGCGCTGCTCGGCGACGTCACGCGGCGCATGGGCTCAAGTGCGTCGACGGAGCCGAGCCAGCTTCCGGGCACATCGCGGCGCGGCACGTCGGCGCGAGCGTCCGCTGCACGCGGAGGTGCAAGCTCACCGGCGAAGCAGGCCGACGATGCGGGCGATGAGCGCGTCTCCGTGCTTCGGGCCAAGGGCACGCGGGAGCGCGCGAGGCCGCGTCGGGCGCGGCGATCGTAAGCGCAGCCCGGGCGTCACCGCCCTCGACCGACCGACACGCTTCGATGAATCCGTCGCTGCGAACGAATCGCAGCACTAATCGCGAACGGCGGGCGTGTTGGGCGCGCCGATCGCCTCGCGGACCGAGAGCGCGAGCGCGCAGCTGTTGGCCTGCCGCTGGCGAGCTTCGAGCGCGGCCGCATCGCGCACCTTGGCGCCGCCGAAGAGCTGTCCCGAGGCCTCGCGGCGAAGCGCGAACATCTTGCGCGAGTCCTCGAGCCGCCACATGCAGACGCGGGCCTCATGCGCCGAGCTGGGGATCGAGCGATCGTCGCTTGCGCCAGCCGCATCGGCGCCAGGCGAAGCTGCCGCGCCACCGGGGCCCGCTGCGGTCTTCGGCGCCGGCTCGTCCACGACGACGAGGAAATAGCGCGCCTTCGCGAGGAGCTCGAGCGCGAGCGGGAGGTCGTACTTTTCGGCCGCGCCGAAGCTCGCCGTCGCGCCTCTCAGCTCTAGGTCGCTGTCCACCGCTTGCACGGTGGCGACCCACTCGTCGCCGAGCACGTGCATGGCGCGGTAGCCGACCCGCAGGTTGTACGGCTGCGCTGGCGCCGCGCAGTGGCGGAGCTCGTTGCAGGTCGTCCCTCGCGGACACTCCTCCGCGGACTCGCACTCCGGACCGGCGACCGGGCTCGGACTCTCGGTGAGGAAGAGGCACGAGGTGAAGCCATCGTGCAGCGATTTTCCGGCAGCCGCGCGCAGGCGCCGCTCATCGCGTGCGGCCTCTTGACCGACGCGCAGATAGATCCCGGGCAGCGCGCGGAAGTCCCATTCGGCGACGAGCTTCTCGTGGGGCTGCTCGGTGAACGGCTCGGCCGCACACTCGGCGGTCCACCCTTCGACCTTTTCGCTCAGCGGCCGCCAGCTCGACAGCACGCGGTCTGCGACGTCGCGCTGCCGTGCCAAGAGCTCGGTGCGCCCCGCAGCCACCTTGCCGGACTCGACCTTTCACCAGCTCACGATGGAGACGCCGATGACGACGGTGAGCCATCCCCAGATCCGCGGCCCGCCGAGGCGCCCGCGACGCGCGCGAGCCTCAGCGATCGACGGCAGACCACGAAACTCCGAAGTCTGGCTTTGCTTAGTCCGCGCACCAGAGACTGGGGGATCGGAGGCCGCCATCGTGCACTACTCTGCCAGATCTGCGACGGGCATCGCGGCATCCTATTCGCTGTGCGCCCGCGCCGGACGCGCCGGGCGCGTCGCCGAGGAGCTTCCCGGCATCGACCGGTCAGCGCCGAATCGCTAGCCTATTGCGCGGGCTTGCCGCGCTTCCGCACCATGAAGCTGATGTTCGGGTAGCCCGCGAACGCTGCCGTCTGGAACACGCTCTTCACGACCAGCGACGAGACGTTCTCGTCGACCTGAAGAATCGCCACGCCAGGGAACGGCTTCTGCGGGTTGAAGCTCTTCCACATCTCGCGCTGGCGCTTCAAGAGCTCGAAGACCTCGTCCACCTTCTGCATGCGGCCGACGTCCTCGATCGCGCGCGTGGAACCCGCCGGCGTGCCGTTCACGAGCACCTGGTTGCCGTTGACGGAAACCATCGGTGCGTCGAGCACCTCTTGCACATTCTCCGCCTGGGGAAGCGTGATGTTCTTGTCGACCGCGATCTCTCCCGACGCCGAGAAGCTCATCAAGAGGAAGATGACGGTCACGATGAGAAAGTCGATGAACGCCGTGAGGTTGAGCGACGCGTTCACGTTGCGCCCCCCGCCGCCCATGACCTTCGTAAATACGAAGTTCAGCGGCACCTTGTGCATCAGCCGGCGACCCGGCTTGTGAATCGCGTGCGAGTGCGGGTCGTGATGCCCGTGCCTGCGTTTGTTAGCGCCTCCGCTCATGACTTTCCTCGAGCTCCGGTGCGGTCGTTCGTCAGCGAACCGAGAACGACATGTTGAAGACGGGGACCTTCTTGTCGGCGTTGTCGATCACCATGTCGCGCTGCACGTCGTACAGCGCGTCGATGACCGCGATGATCTCCTTGAAGACCAGCTTGTTGTCGGCGTGAAGGATGGCCTGGTCGAGCGCTTTGTCGCTCTTGTCCTGGTGACCGCCGTGGGTCTTCCATTCCTCGCCGATCTTCTTGGCGAGCTCATCGTACTTGAACTCGCCCTGCAGGCGCGGACGCTCGGACGTCGACTCGCTGACGACCGTGGCGCCCTGCTTCCACACGAGCTTGAACTCGTTGTCGAGAATGTGGAGGTTGAGCACCTTTTCCGGGGCCTTCGGATCGATCTCTACTTCGGGGTTGGGCGGACCGGGGATCTGAGCGTTCGCGTTGATGCGCGAGAAGCTCACCCATACGGCGGTGATGAGCAGGAACATGATCGTCACCATCAACAGATCGATGAACGGGATCATGTTGATCTCCATGTTGAGCTGGCGCTTGCCATTGCCGCCGCCGCCTACGTCTACGCCACCCATGCCGTGCTCCTAATTCTTGCCAGGGATGAGACCGGACGGCCCGAAAGCGAGCCGTTCGGTCCGCTGCGATCTGCTTGGTCGATCGTTGGGTTCGCCGCCGGCTCGCTGCTACTGGCGAGCCCGCGACGGCGCGTGATCAGGCAGCATGAGCTGCGGCCTGGACGTTCACCTTCTCGCGGTTGCCCACGACGAGGTTCACGACCTGAACGGTGACCGAGTTGATGTCGTCCTCGAGTCCCTGCGTGCGGCCGTTGAGGACCGCGAAGCCGAGTAGCCCCGCGATCGCGACGATGAGGCCGAAGGCGGTGCAGTTCATCGCCTCCGAGATACCGGCGGCGAGGATGGTCGCCTTCTGGCTCGGGTCGATCGACTTACCGGACACGGCGCCGAACGCGTCGATGAGGCCCGACACCGTGCCGAGCAGGCCCACGAGCATGGCAAGGTTCGACATGAGGGCGAGGTAGCCGGTGCGCTGGGCAATCATCGGCATCTCGCGCAGGGCCGCCTCGTCCATCGCGGCCTGGACCTCTTCATCGGGGCGGTTCACTTTCACGAGGCCTGCCTGGACGATGCGCGCCAGCGGGGCGTTCTGCACGGAGCAGACCTTCACGGCCTTCGCGACGTCGCCAGCGAGGATGCACTTCTGCATCGTCTGGGTGAACGCGTCCTTATCGATGCCGGCGCCGAACAAGTAAATCGCGCGTTCGACGATGACGCCGAGCTCGACGATGAGGATGACCAAGATCGGCCACATCGCAAAACCACCGTGCTGAAATCGGGTCCACAATTCGTGCATCGCTAGCTTCCTCCAGGTCCGCGGCGGCGGGCGCTCGACACGGGTCGGTCGCCAGCTGCCGGGTGCGGGTCGTGCCCGCGGTGTGTTGCTCTCGTGGCCCGCGGGCGCGACCGACTCGGCGGATCGCGCGGCGCGGGGATGATGCATCTTGGCGAGGCGGGCCCACGCGAGTCAAGCGTCGAGTCCGCCTGGAATGCCGAATATTCCTTGGGATCCGCACCGGAAGCGGAAACTTCCGTCACTCGTGGATCGATCGGCGCGAGCGCGCGACCGCGGCGACGAATTTGGTCCATCAGGCCGCTTGCCTATCGAAACTGCCGGCGGCTATAGTCGCCCTCGGTCGGGCGTTGGCGGTTCAACGTCGCGCACGATCCAGCAATCCAGCGACCTGCAATTCAGCGAGAGGCGCGAGAGGCTCAGACGTATGTTTCAGCTCCTGATGTCGGCGGCCGAGGGTGAATCCGGGATCCTCGCGGCCATCAAGCACAACCCCACCTTCATTATCTTGAACATCGTGACGTCGGTGATCGTGGTCACCATCGTCATCGAGAGGTTCACCTTTCAGCTTCGCGAGTACCGCGTGAACTCGAAAGAGTTCTTTGCGCAGGTAAAGAAGCTGGTGGTCAACGGCAACATCGACCGTGCCATCAAGCTCTGCGACGCGAGCGACTACCCGATCCTTCAGCTCGTGAAGTCGGGACTCACCCACGCCAACAAGGGCGCGGACGAGATCGACGCCGCGCTCAGCGAGACGCTCTCGGAGCTTCGCCCCAAGGTCGAAGCCCGCGTCCCGGTGCTCTGGTCGCTCGCGAACATCGCGACGCTGATCGGACTCGTCGGCACCGTCTTCGGACTCATCGCCGCGTTCGCCGCCATCTCCGGCTCGAACCTCTCGGCGGCTGAGAAGCAGGCGTTGCTCACAGGCGGTATCGCCGAGGCAATGTACAACACGTTCTTCGGTCTCGGCATCGCCGTCATCTGCATGGTTTTCCACGTCGTGCTTCACAGCAAGTCGAAGTCGATCGTCCACGACCTCGAGTCGACGAGCGAGCGCGTGTTCAACCTGCTGACGCTCACCAGCAAGTCCGGCTGAGCATCTCCCAGCTGAGGCTCTCCCAGCTGAGGATCTCCCGGCTGGGGATCGCCCGGCTGGGGGTCGACCGACTGGGCATCGACCGACTGGGCATCGACCGACTGGGCATCCTGTAGATGGGCATCGCCCGACTGGGCATCCTGTAGATGGGCATCGCCCGACCCGTGTACGCCAGCGCGAGGACCCTTTGGCAACACCCGAAAAAATCCCGCTGAGCGCCTCGCAGCGCTCCAAGATCCGGCGCATGGCGGCGCCGAAAGAGCCTGAACACGGCGACGAGGCCGGCGAGCTCAACATCGTGCCGTACCTCGACATCGTCATGAACATCATCGTGTTCGTGGTGTCGTCGTTGGCGGTCGTCTTCGTGAGCACGATCGACACGACTCCGCCGTCGATCGGCGGCGGTGGCAGCACGCGGGGCATCAAGAGTGAAGCGCTGAACCTCACCGTCCTCGTGACGTCCGAGGGCGTGTCGCTCAAGACCTCGAGCGGAAACATCGCGACCGGCTGCAACTCGCTCGGCAGCGGCATCACCGTGCCCAAGGCGAGCGGCCGCCACGACTACCCGGAGCTTGCACGCTGTGCCCGCGAGCTGAAGAAAAAGAACGAGCGCGCTGCGACCGAGACGCAGGTGACCATCACCGCGAACCCGGACGTCGACTACCAGACGGTGGTCGAGTCGATCGACGCGCTGCGCCAAGACAGTGAAGGACCGTTGTTCCCTGACGTCGCGTTCGGTGTCGCACGATGAGTGATACGAAAGATCCCAACGCCGGCTCCTCGAGCCCGCCGCCCAAGCCAGGCGCGCGCAAGCCCGCGCCTCAGGCGGACATGGTGACGTTCAAGGGGGCGCTGCGCCGCATGAAGCGCAAGCGTCGGCGCGAACATGAGGTCGACTACCTCAACCTCACGGCGATGCTCGATCTCATGACGATCATCCTCGTGTTCCTTCTGCAGTCGATGGCCTCATCCGCGGCGACCGTGCAGGAGAACGACGACATGAAGCTCGCGCGCAGCAGCCTGCGCGGTGAGCCGTCGGACAAGGGCATCGTGCTCATCATCTCCAAGAGCGCGCTGCTGATCGGTGAGGATCCGGATCCCGTCGTCAAGCTTCCGAGCCGCGACCAGCTGGCGCAGTCGGGCCTCGACTCCCAGTACAAGCGGAGCGGGCCGAACGACCTCTACATCGTGCCGCTCGCGCGCCGCCTCGAGAACGCGCGCAAGCTCGACAAGGCCGTCCGCGCGGCCCGCGGAAACGCGGCAGGCACCTCGGAGGCCATCATCATCGCGGACGCGACGACGCCCTACCGTCTCTTGATCGAGGTGCTCTACACGCTCGGGCAGAGCGAGTTCGGCCGCTATCACCTCATGGTCATGAAGAAGACAGGCTAGGGCTAGTCCCCCGCCCCCCGCTGGTCCCCCGCCCCGCTGGTCCTCGGCCCCGCTGGTCCTCGGCCCCGCTGGTCCTCGGCCCCGCTGGTCCCCCGCCCCGCTGGTCCCCCGCCCCGCTGGTCCTCGGCCCCGCTGGTCCTCGGCGGGCTCGAGACACGAAGCCTCGGCATACCGACTCGCGCGACACGTCACCCGGGACGCGGCGTCCGCGCTCGGGTTAGGATGTGACGTCGCATGACTTTACCGCTCGCTGACGGTGACATCGTCGACGGCTACGTCGTCGAGCGCGTGGTGGGGACTGGCGGCATGGCGGTCGTTGCGGTCGCGTCGCACCGCACCGAGCGCCACCGAGTCGCCATCAAGATGATGCTCCCGGCGGTCGCGCGCCGAAGTGAGGCGGTGCAGCGGTTCGAGCGGGAAGCACGAACGCTCGCGCAGCTTCACAGCGAGCACACCCTGCGCATCTACGGCTCGGGCAAGCACGGCACGCTGCCGTACATGTTGCTCGAGTACCTCAACGGCAAGGACTTGAGCGAGACGCTGAAGGCCGATGGGCCGATGGAGATCTCGCGCGCCGTCGAGTGCATCCTCCAGGCATGCCACGCGATCGCGGAGGCGCACATGCTCGGCATCGTTCACCGCGACCTCAAGCCGGGAAATCTGTTTCTCACACGTCGAAGCGACGGCTCGCCGTGCATCAAGGTGCTCGACTTCGGGATCTCGAAGGTCACGCAGAGCGCGAGCGACCTCGAGGAGCCGTCTCTCGTGACGAAGACGACCGCCATCATGGGCTCGCCTTTTTACATGTCGCCGGAGCAGATGCTCTCGTCGCGCAACGTCGACGCGCGCACGGACGTCTGGGCGCTCGGTGTCGTGCTCTACGAGCTCTTGACGAAGACGCTGCCCTTTGCAGCCGAGACCGTACAGGCCGTGTGCGGGCGGATCCTCGCCGACGCGCCGACACCGCTGCGAAAGCTGCGCCCGCAGTATCCTCAGGGGCTCGAGGAAGTCATCGCGCGCTGCCTCATGCGCAAGCCGGACCAGCGCTTCGCAAACATCGCCGACTTCGCGACGCGGCTCGAAGAATTCGGTCCGCCGCACACGCGCTTCGCCATCGAGGCCATCTCCGAGCTCGTGCGCCCGAGCGAGCCAGCGGCGCAGGCGCATTTGATGGAAGCGGCGGCGCCAGAGAGCGGCGGCACCACGGACACGACGCTCTATGTACCGACCGGGAAAAACAACATGAGCGGCCTCGGCTGGGCTGCGAGCTCGGCGGCGCTGGCGGCCACGTTCGGTGTCGGTGTCGGGATCGGGTGGCTGGTCAACGCACCGACGGATCCGACACAGGCCGCGGCGTTCGGGGCGACGGCGACACGGGCGCCAACCACGAGCGCGCGCGAACCGACAGCGCGGTCCAGCGACGCCGCGCCGCGGCAGCTCGAGGCCGGCAGCAGCTCAACGCCCGGCCTGCCAACGTCGGACGCCGCGGCCAATGCCGAGGGGAACGGCCCCGAGGCGCCAGCCGGACCGGCGATCGATCTCGACGCCGAGCGCACCGCTCGGGGGTCCGAAAGCCCACACCGTGCGAGCGGCGCGAAACCACGCAGACCCGCCGCCGACGCCGCGACGTCACACACTCCTCCGACGCCCACGGCCAACGCGAGCGCGGGACCGGCAGCGCCGACCGCGGTCGTCCCCCAAGGTGCGCGCGCCCCCAAGGTTGCTCCCACAGCCGCGCCCGCCGTTCCGCCAGCGGGCCACATCGTCTTTTGAGGAGCGATCGCCGCGGCCGCGCACGCTGCCGCGAAGACGCGCGTCCGTGGCTAGGCTGTAGCCGCCCGAGCCTGCAATGGGCCGCGCGATTCTCGTCGATTTCGCCGCAACGACAGAGTTAGGCTCTGCGCCTATGGGCCTCTTCGGTCGCGACGACGACGGCGGAAAAACCCTCGTTTTCATGGGCGGCTCCGAGACGGTGCTGGGGTTCGCCGCCACCGCGAAGCGGCGCAAGCGGGTGCTCGGTATCGCGCTCGTTGCGGGGCTCGTCGTGGCCGGCGTGGCCGGATTCGGCGTGACGCGGTACCTCAAGGCGACGGCGACGAGGCGCATCGTCGATAGCTACGGGTCGCTCTCGCGGTGCTTGCTTGGGGAGCCGCTCGCGCAGGGCGAGAGAGCGAGCACGCGATTTCGCGCGCTGCAGCTCGATTCGCTCACCCTCGGCGAGAACAAGCGGGCCGCGGGCGCCGTGTGGCCGGACCGATGCGCGGTCCACGCCCACGCGCTCGCCGAAGGGCTGCTCGGCGCCGACGCGCTCAAGGAGAAGGCGCCGAACCTGGCCGCCGAGGCGAAGACGCTCGCCGAGACGCTCGAGAAGAAGGATGCCTATTGGCAGGCCCCATCGGCTGCGCTCGACGCGATGTTCGGCTCGGCCGGGAGCGCAGGCCTCGTGCTCGTGTCGAAGCCCGAGGTCGAGGCGCCGCCGGCACCGAAGGCGGTGCTCTCGCTCGACTCGCTCCCACGCGACTCCCGCTCATGGGGCGCCGCGTTCACGCGCGGTGCGGCGAGCCTGTCGAGCTTGCACTTCGAGCGACACGCGTCGAACACAGTGCGGATCGTGGTCACGGACGCGAAAGCTGGCACGGCCACGCTCTGCACGGTGACCGACGCGCGTGCGGCGTGCGCGCCGCTCGCCAAGGCCGTCAGCGAGGCCGAACCGAACGGGGTGCGCCTGCTCGGGACCGCGAGCGCCGAGGCCGGTGCGCTCGTCTTCGCGGCGCGCGGCAAGGGGGGAGCGTTTCGCGCCGGAGGAGAGCGCGTCTCGCAGCGTGAGGCGCTCGGCGGCTACGTCGACAAGAACGGTTTCCTCGCGGTGCTCGAGGCCCCCCGAGACACGCGAGGCGTGCGCCTGCCGCTTGATGCCGACATGACCGGATTTATCGCCACGCTCGAGGCGGAGATCTCGCTGCTCACCGTCGACGGCGCGCGCTCCGCGAACCATCGGCTCAACCTGCGTGGCTCCGAGATCGTCGGCGCCCAGCTCCTGTGGGGTCACGTGGTCGTCGTGGGCTCGAACCGCGACGGGCTCAGCCTCGCGAGCGCGACCGCCGATGCTCGCGGGCCAATCACGTTTCAGCCGATCGGCGAGCTCGCCGGCGCGAAGCCTAGCGCCGGGGCCGCGAGCGCCGACGCCGAGGGCCTCATCACCGGCTGCTCCGCGACGGGAGCGGTCGCCGTTCGCGTCGCAACGGCGAACAGTCGCTCGCCGTCGGGGGCCAGCGGCGCGAAGGATTTCATTGCGCTGCGCAACAAGAACGCTTGGAGCGCCCCCTTCGCCCTGCCGCGCACAGGTGGATTGCTCAGCTGCCACGGCAGCGAAGCCAGCGTGACGCGGGTCGACAGCGGCGCGTCCACGCTCGATGCCGTGGTGAGCCACAGTCGCTGCGACGCCGCCGGGTGCCGTGAGTCGCGCGTGGCGCTCACCGAGCTGCTCGCGGGAGAGGTGGGGCTCGCGCCGGCGGGCCCGCTCTTCGCGGTCGGCCTTGCGGACAAGCTCCTCGTCGTTTGGCAAGCCGCGCAGCGCGGCGGTCTCCGCATGCGCCTCGGCGCGCCCGAGTCGATCGCGAAGGCCGAGGACGTCGTCCTGTTCGACGATCTCCTGGAAAAAGCCGCGGTTTCCGCGCGAAGCACGCTCCTCGAGGTGCGACTCGTCGCGGCGGAGACCTTCACGCTCGTCCTCCTCGGCACGTCCGAAGGCGTACGAGCGTTGCGGATCAGCGCCGACGGCAAGGTCACGCCGGTCACTACGTGAGCCTCTGCCGCGCCGCGGCTCACGCGCGCCCAACCAGCTCGACAATCCAGGGCTCAGTCGGCGGCGAATAGCTCTTCGAGGTCGGTCCGCGTCAGCTGCTTATTGCCACCTGCGTCCTCCGAGAGAACGCTCGCGACGAGCTCCTTCTTCTTTTCCTTGAGCTGAAGGATCTTCTCTTCGATCGTCCCGGCGGCGACGAGCCGGTACACCGAGACGACGCGGTCC
>SYFR01000079.1 GCA_005800325.1 Myxococcales bacterium
GACCACGCGCTCTCGGCAACGTCGCTCCGCGCGATCGTGACGCCGGTCGACTGCCCGCCGGTCCGCGGGGAGGTCGTCGCCGCGCTCCTCGCCGCCCTCGAGCCCGCGCAAGCTCGAACATCACCGGTCGCGGCGCGTCCGCGGCACGAGGGGCAGAGAGGCCACCCGATCGCCATGACGGGCGAGCTCTTCACCGCCTACCTCGGTGCCGACCGCCCGAGCCTGCGTGACGTCCTGCGCGCTCACGCCCCGCGCGTGTGCGACGTCGAGGTGAGCGACCCTGGCGTGCTCGCGGATCTCGACACGCTCGAGGACTATGCGCGCCTGACAGGTACGCGCGAGCCACCGCGGTTCCTCGGCGCTTTTCGCGCTGCGTGAGTTCGCGAACCGCCGGCGCACAGGGAACGCACGCGCGCCACGCTTGCCCGCCTATCGCGGCGACGGAACCCGGTCTAACATCCCGCGCGCATGCACACCGGAGAGAGCCTCCGACCGAGCGTCGGCACGAACGTCGTACGCGTCGACGGCGCGCAGAAGGTGACCGGCGGAGCGCGCTACGTCGACGACCTCCCCCCTCGTCCGGGCGAGCTCCACGGCGCTACGGTGCGTAGCCGCGTCGCGCGCGCGGTGCTTCGTGGCGTGCGGCTCGACCCGACCTTCGACTGGTCCGATGTCACCGTCGTCACGGCGGCGGACGTGCCCGAGAACGTCGTGCAGCTCATCGTCGACGATCAGCCGGTGCTCGCCGCCGAGCGCATCCATCACCGCTACGAGCCGGTCGTCTTGCTCGCCTGCGCCGATCGCGACAAGCTCGCGCGCGCGGTAGAGGCCGTCCTTCTCGACGTCGACGAGCTGCCGCCGGTCCTCACGATCGAAGAGGCGCTCCGAGCGCGCGACGTCATCTCCGGCACGGACAACGTACAGAAGCGCTACCTCATCACGAAGGGCGCCCCCGACATCGTCCGCGACGCGGCACCGAGCGACGAGGCGCGCGCAACGGAAGAGGCGATCCTGCGCGAGCTCGAAGCGTGCGAGGTCGTCGTGCGCGGTGAGTATTCGACGCACCATCAAGAGCAGCTCTACATCGAGCCGCAGGGAATGATCGCCTGGTGGGACGACGCCGGCGTGCACGCGACCGGCTCGATCCAGTGCCCGTATTACGTGCACAAGGCAATGAAGCGCGCGTTCCACCTCGAGCCCGAGCGCATCCACGTGACGCAGGCCGTCACGGGCGGCGGCTTCGGAGGCAAGGAAGAGTACCCGTCGCTCGTCGCCCTCCACGCGGCGCTGCTCGCGAAGAAGAGCGGCCGCCCGGTGCGGATGATCTACGGCCGCACCGAGGACATCGAGGCCACGACGAAGCGTCACCCCGCGCACTGCACGGTCGCGACCGGCTGCGATCGCGACGGCACGCTGCGCGCCCTCATGATGCGCGTCGTGATGGATGGCGGCGCGTACGTGACGCTCACGCCGGTCGTCCTCTCGCGCGGGATCCTGCACGCCGGCGGTGCGTACCGCTGGGAGCACGCGCGCATCGAGGGCGTCGCCGTCGCAACGAATACCCCGCCGAACGGCGCCTTTCGCGGCTTCGGCGCGCCGCAGACGGTCTGGGCCATCGAGCGTCACCTCGACGCCGTCGCGCGCGAGCTCGGCATGGATCCCGGCGTGCTCAAGCGCCAGAACCTCCTCGTCACGGGTGACACGACGCCCACGGGGCAAGCGATGCGCGGCGAGGTCGGCATCCACGAGTGCGTGCGGCGCGCCTTCGAGAGCAGCGGCTACCTCGAGCGGCGCAGGCTCGGCGCGGCGGTCTCGGGTCGCAAGGCGCGCGGCATCGGCTGCGCGATCTTCCTGCACGGCGGCGGCTTCACCGGCTCGGGCGAGCGCCTGCTGAAGGGCAAGGCCGCGGTCGATCTCGCGCCGGGCGGGCGCCTCGTCGTGCGAAGCGGTTCGACCGACATCGGCCAAGGCACCGAGACCGTGTTCGCGCAGCTCGCGGCCGACGCGGCCAAGCTCCCGCTCGATCGCGTCTCGGTCGCGACCCCGTGCACGACGTACGTGCCCGACTCCGGACCGACGGTCGCCTCGCGCACGGTGATGGTCGTCGGTTCGATCGTGGAGCGCGCCGCGGCCGAGGTCGCCGCGCGCGTCGCAGCGGTGCGCCAGCCCGGGGAGTCCTTCGCCACGGCGGGCGATCGTCTGCTCGCGCGCGAAGGAACGGTCACGAGCTTGCTCCAGTACGAGTCGCCCGCCTTCGTGAAATGGGATGACGTGCGTTATCGCGGCGACGCGTACCCGGTGTTCGCCTTCATGTGCGACGTCGCCGAGGTCGAGGTCGATCTCGACACCTTCGAGGTCACGGTGCTGCGCTTCTGGCAGGCCGCCGACGTCGGCCGCGCCGTCCACCCGCTGATGTGCGAAGGGCAGCTCGAGGGCGGCACGCTCCAGGCGATCGGCTGGGCGCTCTCCGAAGAGCTCGTATGGAAAGATGGCGCGATCTTGAACCCGCGCATGACGAACTACATCGTGCCGACCGCGCTCGATGCGCCGCCCTTCGACACCATGCTCGTCGAGCATCCCTACAGCGAAGGGCCCGGCGGCGGCGCCAAGGGGATCGGCGAGATGCCGATGGACGGCGGCGCTGCGGCGATCGCGGCCGCGGTCGAGCACGCGACGGGCCTCGCGATGAATCACCTGCCGCTCACGCCCGAGCGGCTGTTCGCGCACGCCGGGGCACGCGCGGTGGAGGCACGCTGACGATGATCGCGAAAGTGACTCTCACGGTGAACGGCGCGGCGCGAACCGTCGAGGCGCCGCCGCTCACGCGACTGCTCGACGCGCTGCGTGGCCCGCTCGGTCTCACCGGCGCGAAAGAGGGCTGCGGCGAGGGCGAGTGCGGCAGCTGCGCGGTGCTGCTCGACGGCGTGCCGGTGAACGCGTGCCTCGTGGCGCTCGGGCAGTGCGAGGGTCGCGAGGTCGTCACGGTAGAGGGGCTCGGCGAGCCGCGACACCTCGCGCCGCTGCAGGCGTGCATGGCCGAGCACGGCGGCGCTCAGTGCGGGATCTGCACGCCGGGGATGTTGATCGCGGCCGAGTCGTTGCTGCGATCGAACGCGCAGCCCAGTGCTGTCGAAGTGCGGCGGGCCATCGCCGGCAACCTGTGCCGCTGCACGGGCTACGACCGCATCGTCGCGAGCGTCCTCGCCGCGGCCGAAGCGCTGCGTGCCACGCGCGGCGCCTCGGTCAGCGCGGGCGCGCCCGTGAGGGGGGCCGCGGAGTGACCGATCTGCGGTCGGCGTATTTGTCACGCGAGGTGCGCTCGTGAGCGTCGTCGATCTGCCGCGGTATCCGTTCGCGCGCGCGGGCTCGCTCGGCGAGCTGTGCTCCCTCGTGCACGAGCGATGCGCGTCGGGCGAGCGCACGGTGCTGCTCGCCGGCGGCACCGACTTCATGGCAGAGGTGAGCCAGTCCCCGCGCCGCGACGGGCCACTTCCTCTCGTCGTCGACATCTCGCGCTTACCCGAGCTCGGCGCCATCGAGTGGGACGGTCGCACGCTGCGGCTCGGCGCGGGCGCGACCTACCGCGAGCTCGCCGAGCACCACGCCGTGCGCGAACATGCGCCGCTCATCGCCCGCATGACGAGCGACATCGGCGGTCCGACGATCCAGGCGCGGGGCACGCTCGGCGGCAACCTCGCGACGGCATCACCCGCCGCCGATGGGGTCGCGGCCCTCGCGGCCTACGAGCCGACGGTCGTCTTGGCGAGCGTGCGCGGCGAGCGCAAGGTCCGGATGGCGGACTTTCACACGGGCTACAAGCGGACGAGCCGCGCGGACGACGAGATCATCACGGCGATCGAGGTCGCGCCGCCGCCCCCCGGTTCGCCGTGGCACTGGCGCAAGGTCGGCACGCGACAGGCGCAGGCCATTGCCAAGGTCGCGCTCGGCGCGGTCGCAGCGCTCGACGGCACTCGCATCACCCGGCTCGGCCTCGGCATGGCCTCGGTCGGGCCGACGACCGCGCTCTTGCCAAAGACGCGCGCGCTGCTCGTCGACGGCTCGCCGAGGGACGTCGATCTCGCGCAACTCGACGCGGCGGTCGCGGCGGACATTTCGCCCATCGACGACATCCGCTCGACCGGCGCCTATCGGCTCCACGTGGCCAAAGCGCTCGTGCGCGAGCTCGTGCGTTCGCTCGCCAATCTCTGACTCACGTAGCCAAGGCGTTCGTGCGCGAGCTGGCGGGTTCGCTCGCGAGTCTCTGATGCACATGGCCAAGGCGCTCGTGCGCGATCGCGCGCGTTCGTTCGCGAATCTCTGATTCAAGAGTCCCGCGTCTTCTGTTATCGTCGGTCGCATGACGTTGGGCGAGCGTCCGATCGTGCGTGCGATGGCGCGGATTCCGCTGTTGTCGCTGCTCGTTGCGCTCGCCGGCGGGAGCGTGCTCACGGGCTGCAACGCGCTCACCGGCGCCGACAGCATCGAGCTGTCGGACGAGCTCGGCGACGACGCGGGCGGTGGCGGCGCGACGGGTGGCAACGGCGCGACCGCGGGCGCTGGTCAGACGGGCTCGGGTCAGGCGGGCTCGGGCCAGGCGGGCTCGGGTCAGGCGGCCTCGGGTCAGGCGGGCTCGGGTCAGACGGGCTCGGGCGCTTCCACCGGCGCCGGCATGGATTGCATGTGGCCGGCCGGCCCTTACGGCGTCGGCCAAGGGGACACGCTGCCGTCGGGCAAGTCGTGGCAGGGCTACGCCGCCGGCTCGACCCAGGCCGGGACCGTGGCGCTCGCCGACTTCTACGATTGCGATGGGTCGAGGGGCATCAACGCCGTCCTCTTCGACACCTCGCAGTTTGGGTGAAGCGCTTGCGCCCAGGAAGCAAGTTTGCTTCCCAACAAGATGAAGACCTGGGGCCCGATGGGGATCCGGGTCGTGACGTTGCTCATCGACGCCCCCGATGACGGCCCGCCGAACGTGAGCGGCGCCCTCACCTGGAAGAACCAATTCAAGCTGACCGACGTCGCCGTCGTCGCGGATCCGGGGTTCTCGATGGTCGAGGGTGGCAGCGTCGGCACGCCGCAGATGACCGTCGTCGATCCGCGGACGATGCGGGTCGAGTTCGTCCAGCAGGGGTTCTCCGGAAGCTTCGCGCAGCTCGAGGCGGTCGCGAACAAGAACGCCGGGATGTGACAGCGGGCGGAGCCGAGGCTCCGTCCCACGTGGGTCAGTCCCATGTGGGTCAGTTGACCAACTAAGTAGGTCATGTCACCATCTTGGCATGAGGCAGGTCAACGTCGCTGAGGCCAAGGCGCACCTCTCCGCGCTCATCGACGCTGCGCTCGGTGGCGAAGAGATCATCATCGCGCGCAGGAACAAGCCGGCCGTGAGGCTGGCAATCGCCGAGCCTCCGAGAGTCAAGAAGCGCAACCTCGCTGCGATGGCGGGCAGCGTCGTGTATGTCGCACCCGATTTCGACAGTCCGCTGCCGGAATTCGAGGAGTACATGCCGACGGCAGAACAGGTCGCCAAGGCCAGGCGGCGGTACGCGAGGAAGACGTCGAAGTGAAGCTACTGATCGACACGCACACGTACGTGTGGCTCAGCGAGAACCCCAAGCGCATCGGACGCCAAGCTGAGCGACGCCTTGAAGATGGCCGCAACGAGGTCTACTTGAGCATCGTGAGCGTGTGGGAAACTGCGATCAAGATCGGGTTGGGGAAGCTGACTCTCGATGGCCCACTGGCGAAGCATATCGAGCGGGGGCTGGAGCGATTGAAGCTCACGCTCTTGCCGCTCACGCGAGAGCACGCATTCGCCATTGCCCAGTTGCCCCATCATCACCGCGATCCATTCGATCGGATGCTCATCGCACAGGCCATCCATGAAGACATGGCGATCGTGACGGCCGACGTGGCGTTCGACGCCTACTCAGTTCGTCGGATTTGGTGAGTTCGGTCGTCACCCGTGGCCCGCGCTCGACCCCGCGCGGATTCACGGCGGACCCGCGCCGACGAGCGGTTACCCTCGTTCCGCTGCGCAGCACGAGGCCGGCCAGGTGTTCCTGGCGGTGGCGATGCGGAACGTGTCAACGCGTTTGAGACAGCGGGCATGAGAATTCTATGTAGCGAGCGAGGGCGCGAGCGGCGCATCGCGTAGCGGCGGGCGTCTCCTCATGCGCCCGCTGCGGACCTCGCTGGAGGCGCGTGCTGCGGCGC
>SYFR01000080.1 GCA_005800325.1 Myxococcales bacterium
GAGCCGCAAGTTCGCCTCGACGAGCTCCGACTTCGCCCGATCGGCCGCGCGCTCGCCCTCGAGGATGTTGCTGTAGCTGTCGCGTAGCTGCGTCAGCCCGCACCCGAGCTCCGCCTCGATGCGACGGAGCTCGCGCTGCGCCTCGCGCATCGTCTCCTCGATGTCCGGCATGTCGCTGCGCGAGACGCCGAGCTTCTTCGCGAGCCGCTGCTCGGCGCCGCGGTTGCCCCGCGACTTCATGAAGTTCGAGCGGAACTCCTCGAGATCGACGCCGGCGGCGCGGAGATGCAAGGCGATCGGCGCCTCGGCCTCTTCGACGCGGAGGATCTCGCGCTTGAGGACCTGGACGATCTTTTCGATCGTCTTCTTGTTGAGGCGCATCTCCTCGAGCGTCTCTTGCAGCTCGCGCGTGTTCTCGTCGAGCTTCACCCGCGCCTCGCGCCGCTTGATGTCGCTCTTGGCCGCGTCGAGCTCCGCGTAGATGTCCTGCCGCGGCTTCTCGAGGCGCTTGACCTTCTCGATGAGCCGAATGATGCGGCGGTCCGCCTCTTCTTCGTCGAACTCCTGGTCCTCGGCCTCGGCGTCCTTGATGAGATCCTTCACCCGGATCTTCTGCTTTCGCAGGTTCTCGCCGAGCTCGATGATCTCGCGCACCGCGATCGGGGAGTCGAGGATCGCCGCGTAGACGCTCATCTCTCCCTTCTCGATGCGCTTGGCGATCTCGACTTCGCCTTCGCGCGTGAGGAGCGACACGCTCCCCATCTTGCGCAGATACATGCGAACCGGGTCGTTGCTCTTCGAGTAGAAGTCGACCTCTTCGCCGGCACGCACCGCGCCCGGCTCCTTCATCGTCTTCTGCGGGGGCTCGTCGAGCAGTAGGCGGCCCGGCTGGATTTTCACCTGCGTCGAGCCGTCGACGATCTGGATGTCCTCGGAGCCGAGCGCGCCGACGACGTCGTCGATCTGCTCCGGTCCCATGTCGGCCGGGATCGCCTCGTTGACCTCGTCGAAGGTCAAGAAGCCCTTCTGCTTGCCGGAGTCGAACAGGCTATGAAGCTTGGCCTCGGCCTGGCTTGCGCGCGGCGCGGGCGGCGGCTCGCTGTCGCTCCAGTCACCGTCGGCCTCTGCCAGCGACGCACGCATCGCCTCGCTCACCTCGACGCTCGAGCGCGGCGCCGGAGGAAGCCCCCGCGAGCTGCGCTGTCCCGCCGAGCGAGCCGAGGGGTCGCCGCGGCCCGCGCTCGGACGCGAGGCAGCGGACGATTTGGCGGCAGCATGAGAGGCGCTGCCCGCGGAGACTCTGCCGGCGGGCGCACTCCCGCCAGCGGCACTGCTGGCAGCGGAACTGCTGGCAGCGGCACTGCGGGCAGCGGCACTGCTGGCAGCGGCACCCGCGGCGCCCTTAGCGACGGCGGGTGCTGGCGATTTGCGGCCCGCAGCGCCGTCGCGTGCCTTCTTCGCGGAATCTGCGCTCACCTTCTCGGCGGCCTTCTTCTCGAGTGACGCCTTCTCGAGTGACGGCAGCCTCTTGGCGAGCGACCGCTCCGCCACGGCAGACTTGGCCGACGCCGTCTTCGGGCGTTCCGGGCGCGAGGGCTCGGAGCGCTTCGGCGCTGCGGCTCTCTTGGTTCCCTTTGAAGCCGCGGTCTCGCCCGCAGCCGAACCCTTGCCGCGCGATGCCTTGTTGCTCGCGTTCTTCGCCGATGCTGTCTTGGCCGAAGCCTTGGGCTTGGTCGCCATCATTTCACTCCCGTTCAGGCGCGCGCGTGTCCTCGTCGGACCTGCGCCCTCACCCGGCTGCCGCATCGCGGGCCGGTCATCGCTTACTTCAGTCCCAACTTTTCTTTCGTGCGGCGGGACAGCTCACCCAGGAGCTCTTCCTCGCCCGCGATGTCGCCGAGCCGCGCAACACGGCCCAGCTGGTCCATCTGTGCCGCTCGTTCGGCCTTGAAGGATCTCTCGTGAAGCTTCTTTGCGTTCTCTAGCAGCTCAGCCCGAGCAGCGCCTAACTCACTGAACTTAGGCGAAACCAAGCGACCTGCCGCGAATCCATGGACCGAACGCGGCATCAAATCAAGTAAATGAACGCCGTCGATCGGCCCGCCCGCATCCCACATTCGCCTGACCGCGTCCAGCCCGAGGGCGAGGGGCCCTTCGATCCAGGCGAGCGCGGCACGGATCGCGGGGTCCTGGGAGAGCTCCGGAAAGTCGAGGACGGCGCCCAGGACCGACTCTTCGATGGCGCGAAACTGGGGGCGGGAACGCGAGGTGGGGGTCTCCGGCCGCGCCTGTTCGTGCGGCCGTACCGGCGCAGTGCGCGCTCCCGCCGCTCCGGCGCCGCCGTCACGCTCCGCGCTCTCGCTCGCACCACGAGCGACGTCACCGCGAACATCGTCACCTCGAGCGCCGGCACCTGGGCTCGACACGAGCGCGCCCGCGTCGAGCGCCGCCGCGATCGAGCGCTCGAGCGCCTGCATGTCCGCGATCGGCTGCCCTCTCGACATCAATCGGCCCGCAAGTTGATCCGCATACGACTTCGCCAGCGCCCGCACGTCGGGGTCGCTTTCCTCGGACAGATAGCGGCGAGCCTGCTTTAGGCAAGCTCCAATCTCTTCGGCCGTGCCACTTCGGATCTGTTCGAATGCGTGGTCGAGCAGGTGCTCGAGCATGCCCTGGCTCGCGTCAATCAGGCGGCGTACCGCGTCGATCCCCTGGTTGCGCGCGTAGTCGTCGGGGTCGACCCCATCGGGCAGCCTCGCGACCCGCACCGAGAGCTCCGCTTCCTTGGCCGGCCCTCGCGCCGCGAGGGTCGCCTTCCTACCCGCTGCGTCGCCGTCGAACAGCAGGACGAGCCGCGAGACGTACCGCCGCAAGAGCTTCGCCTGCGTCGCGGTGAACGCCGTGCCGAGCGGCGCGACCGCGTTCGTGATGCCGCGCGCGTGGAGCGACACCACATCGAAATTCCCCTCCACGACGACGGCCTCGGCCCGCACCCGCAGCTCGTGCCGCGCTTGATAGAGCCCAAAGACGTTGTCGCCTTTGACGTAGATGGGCGACTCCGGGCTGTTCACGTATTTGGGCGGCGCGGGCGCGTCGTCGCCGGGCCGTCCCATCGGCTCGACGCCCGCCCGTGACAGCTCGCTCGCCGACGGCTCAGGCAACGCGCGGCCGCTGAACGCGACGATGCGTCCCATCCGATCGTTGACGGCGAACATCAGGCGATGGCGGAAGAGATCGTAGTGGCCGGGCCTGCCCTCGCGGCGGCGCACGAGCCCCACGCTCTCGGCGAGCTCGAGCGACGCGCCGTGCTTCTTGAGGTAGCCGGCCAAGGACTCCCACCCGTAGGGCGCGTAGCCGAGACGAAACGACGCGCGCGCCTCCAACACCCGCGTGTCGTCGCTCTCGGGTGGCATCCCGCGCCTCCGGAGCTCGGTCGCCGCGAGGTGTCCGAGCGGATGGGCCTCGAGCTGCGCCTCGAAATACGCCGCCGCGAGGCGCATCACGTCGTACAGGCTCTCGCGCTCGCGCTTGCGCTGGTCCTCGCGCGCCCGGTCCTTCGGCGTGCCTTCTTCTTCGATCGTGACGCCCGCGCGCTCGGCGAGGACCCGCACCGCCTCGGGGAACGTGAGCCCATCGAGCTTCATCAAGAAGTCGATGGCGCTGCCGTGCGCGCC